>NZ_JAZVJO010000277.1:0-14301 GCF_059453735.1 Peribacillus sp.
CCTGTATTTGTTCATGCTTACCAAACATTTTCTCTAACCTGTTTTTATTTCTGGCAAATGCCGTAACAGCGATTCCTTTATCAACTAGTTCATTTACAAGTGCGCTCCCCATACCTCCAGTTGCCCCTAAGACGATGACCTTTTTCATTCTCTCATCTCCCACCCTTTAGTTAACCACTGGTCAATTGCAAACAAAATGATAAATCAAGCTAAAACTGCCTTCAAAATCAAATTCACATGTGTTTCAGCCAGCCCTTTAACTTCGTCATATGTTTGATCGTTTCGGCTATGGACTGTTACAAATCCATGAACGGTTAACAGGACAAACCATATCTCTTTAGGACCTGCCTTCTTCTCAGTAAGCTGATGGATTGTTTCAGCAAATCGTTCATAGCTTTCATTCGGTTCTTGTTTTAAATAGCTCTTCACTTCTTTATCTTTCGTTAAAAACATTAATTCATAATGATTAGGATGATCCATACCAAATTTTATAAAGCCAAGCAAAATTCGCCTCCCTTTTTCAAGCTTTGTTCCTTCCATTTTGAGAACACTCTGCAATTCTCTGTCTAGTAACGTAAAATCTTTCAAAACAATGGCATAAAAAATTTCTGCTTTATTCCGAAAATGATAATAGAGTGCACCATGTGAGTAGCCTAACTCGGTAGCAATCTTCCTCATAGATACATGTTGATAGCCCGTATCAGCAAAAAGATTTCTTGCTGTATCCAAGATCATTTCTCTTGTTAATTCATTTTCTACTACTTTTCTTGGTGACATATTAAACTCCTTTTTATTAACCACTGGTTAATTCATATTTTAAATATTAATCCATTTATTGTCAAATAAAATTATTAACAAAAAAAGCCACAGCGCCTGCTGTGGCTTTTCCGAACATTTATTAGTGTTTTCCAGTCAATTGACCTTCTTCTTGAAGCATTGTCCCATGTTTAGCAAAATTCGTATGCCATGAGAAAGCTTTTTCTAAAATATGCGGTGTTTGACCGCCTCTTTCTAGTGCTTCTTCGAAATAAGCTAGAAGTTGTTTACGATACATGGGATGTGAACAGTTGTTAATGATAACATGAACCCGCTCTCTAGGCGAAAGTCCGCGCAAATCTGCATAGCCTTGTTCTGTTATGATTACATCCACATCATGCTCTGTATGATCTACATGTGAGGCAAATGGAACAATACTTGAAACGGCACCATGCTTGGCGATAGATTTTGTCACAAAAATGCTCAGACCAGCATTACGGGCAAAGTCACCAGAGCCGCCAATTCCATTCATCATTTTTGTTCCGCAAATATGTGTCGAATTAACATTCCCATAAATATCACATTCGACTGCTGTATTGATTGAAATCAAGCCTAAACGACGAATGATTTCAGGAGAATTTGATATTTCCTGCGGCCGCAGGACGAGCTTATCTCGGTATTGATCAAGGTTTTGATAAACCTGATGTCCTTTTTCCTCAGACAAGGTAATGGAGCATCCTGAGGCAAATCTTACCTTTCCCGCATCCATTAAATCAAATACAGCGTCCTGCAAGACCTCTGAATAAACTTCTAAATCATTAAATTCTGAATCTAAAAATCCGTGGAATACAGCATTAGCAACTGAACCTATTCCGGATTGAAGTGGAGCCAGTTTTTCTGTCAATCGGCCAGCTTTTATTTCTTCTCGAAGAAAGGTTAGTAAATGGGCCGCCATTTCTTGCGTTTCTTCATCCGGAGGAACAATTGTTGATGCTGCATCAGGTTGAAAGGTGACGACGATTCCTTTTATTTTTTCAATATCTACAGGTATTCCAGCGGTACCAATGCGGTCATCAACCTTTGTCAATGGGATTGGCTCACGTTCTCCTTGTTTAGCAGGTAAATACACATCATGGATTCCTTCTAACGATCCAGAATGTGAAACGTTTAATTCAATAATAATATTTTTTGCATGTTGAGCGAAGATCGCCGAGTTTCCTAAAGAAGTTGTTGGAATAATCATTCCATCTTCGGTGATGGCAAGAGCTTCGATAATTGCAAAATCAATATCGTCAAGAACTTCATTGCGAATTAGTTCAGCCGTATGCGATAGATGCTGATCAATATACACTACATCCCCTGAATTGATTTTACTGCGTATGCAGCTGTCTGCTTGAAATGGAAGACGTTTATTTATGATTCCAGCTTCAGCCATAAAGTGGTCAACTTCAGGACCTAAAGAAGCCCCCGTGAAAACATTCACTTTAAAAAGACTTTTTTCACGTTTGGCGCGCTCAACAAGAGCCATTGGAATAGCCTTTGCATCACCAGCACGTGTAAATCCACTTAAACCTAAGGTCATGCTATGCTCTATCCATAAAGCTGCTTCTTCCGCAGTAACAATTTTATCTTGAAGATATTCATTCCGCACTAAATTGTAAACGCTTTCGTTCATATAACGTTCCCCCATTCGCTTTTTCTTATAATTGTAACCATTTCGTCACAATTAGACATTCGAAAATGAATGAAAAGCCTTAAATGAGGGATAAAGAAGAATATTCCATACATAATCAACAAATTTCATTTAAAATCCTAACGCCCTCCGAAAATGGCTGGCGTATGTCTGGCTAACTTGTATCTTCGTCTGATTTTTCATAATCAGTAAGAAGGTTGAGTGAAAATCAGGTAAAATTTCAGCAATAAAATCCACATTAACAATATACGAACGATGAACTCGAATAAATTGTTCAGTTGGGAGAATGAGTTCCAGTTCACTTAAATTAAGCTTATGTGAACCTTTTCCTCTTCCAGATTGAATCCTTGTTTTTCTGTTTTGCGCTTCTAGAAAAATGATTTCTTCAAAAGGCACAGGAACCCAAGACTCATCTGTTTTAATCGTAAGAAACGTACTTGAAAGAAGATATGGTTTGGAAGGCATAATGGCCGTTACACAGCCCTTTGGAGAAACGCCTTCGAAAATTGGTACCGACATACCGTAATACGGAGTACCAAATGCATTATGTTCAACAAACTCAGCCACCTTTTGCTGTGCGGCTAATGCTTTATACGTAACAGTATCTTCTTTTATATTGTCTCCTGGTCTAATTCCCAAGTCTACTTTTTTACTTGGCTGATAATATATAAATTCTCTGTCATTAGAAACCGCAATCGAAGTTTCTTTGGGAAAGAAATCCCCGATAACATTCATAACAGAAGAAACTGTAAATCGATCCATTTGTGTAATACACCCCTGATTTATAATTTCGTTTCGTATATCTCGCTGCTTTTTAAAGGGTGGTAGAGGAAAAACCACGTCGCATTTCTAAAGCTCAACACTATTCTACCTAATTTCTACAGTGTTTGACATAGAAAAATGTTTACATAATGAAAAAATCCTCTAATTCCAGACTGCTTATTCGATATTTACTAATTCCCTTCTTATACTATAACAATAAAAACCACCTACCTAAGAGGAAAGCGGTTTTTATGATAGCTATTTAATTTTATTTGCCTTTTCACTCTGCAATTTTTCTAAATTTGCTAATGGAAGGTTAGATAAAAAAGATCGGTCGACCGGCTGATAGACATTCTCCAAAATCAATATGTTAATGATTTCTTCCTTTTTTGCCCATACCATTTGTGCCAGCTTCCCCATTTTTTATTTTCCTCCTCTTACTTTATACAGGTTCATTTTTAAGTGCAGCATGTCCTTCTGAACCCGTTCTAATATTTATTACATTCCCTAATTCATAAATAAAGATCTTGCCGTCTCCCGGTTTTCCTGTTTTGAATAGCTTACTGGCAATACTCACCACATCAGCAACAGGTACCTCACATACAACAATTTCTATTTTAAGCCTATCGTGTAAAGTAATTTCACGTTTTACCCCTCGATAAGTTTCTACATAACCCTTTTGCAGCCCTGTACCTAAAACATTTGATACGGTAATTCCACTAACGCCTATTTTCGCCATTTCTTGTTTGAAGGCATCAAACTTATCTGTTTTTGTGATAATCTCAATTTTCGTTAGTACCTCTCCCATACGAGCACCCCTTATCGTCTATAATGATTCGTGATATGCTTTTTCACCATGAAGCGTTAGATCTAAGCCCATTGTTTCATCTTCTTCATTAACCCGTAGAGAGGTTACAAAACCAACCAGCTTAGCTATAACAAAGGTTAGTACAGCAACGAAAATATAAGTAGCAATAATAGCAACAAGCTGTTTCCAAAGTAAATTGAAATCTCCTGCGAATAAACCATCTGCTCCTGCTTCATTTACTTTAGTTGTAGCGAATAAGCCTGTTGCGATACCGCCCCACGTTCCGCCGATCCCGTGCAGCCCAAAAGCATCTAATGCATCGTCATAACCAAGCTTGCTTTTCAGATAGGAAACGCCCCAGAAACAAACCGCCCCACCGATACCTCCAATTAGAATGGATGATGGTGTGGTCACGAATCCACATGCTGGCGTTATCGCTACAAGACCCGCAATTGCCCCAGATAGCGCACCTAACATCGTTGGCTTTTTGTTTACAATATATTCAACTAACAACCATCCAATGATACCGGCTGCTGCTGCGACCGCTGTATTAACAAAAACATTCATTGCGACTTCATTAATAGAAAGAGCACTTCCAACGTTAAATCCATACCACCCAAACCAGATTAGCGCTGCTCCAAGAAATGTTAAAGGCAGATTATGCGGCGCACTTTCCGATTTACCTTTCCGTTTCCCAAGCATGATCGCTAATACAAGACCCGCTACACCAGAAGAAATATGAACCACGTTTCCTCCCGCAAAATCTAAAGCACCCAGTTGAGCTAACCAGCCGCCTCCCCAAACCCAGTGAGCAATTGGAGCATAAACAAGTAACGACCATAAGATTGTGAAAAGTAAGAATGCCGAAAACTTCATACGTTCAGCGATTCCGCCTGCAATAATGGAAACTGTTAAAACCGCAAAAGTCATTTGGAATAACATGAATAAATTATGTGGAATTGTCTCACTATAAGGTCCTGGTTCAAACCCTACATTATTAAGACCCATCCATTCAAATCCTCCAATAAATGAGTTGCCCGGTGAAAAAGATAAGGAGTATCCCACAAGCACCCACAGAATTGATATCACCGCCATCGGCATAAAACTATGCATAGCCGTATTCAAGACATTTTTACTTTTTACCATTCCCCCATAAAAAAGTGCAATTCCTGGTGTCATAATCCAAACCATCATTGTTGCCAAAAACATAAATACCGTATCTGCTGCTTGCATAAACCCATCCCCCTCTTTTCTACATGTTAGTTTATATAACATTAATATGTGATGTTTATTATCATATACCGAAAGGACTAAAAAATCAACGAATTTTTAGAATATTTTATTTATTAGTCAGATAACCTAACATAACTAGTGACAAAGTATCGTAATTACCCATGGCATAACCTATTATAACGGAGCTGCCATTTATGTCGGAGTGGGGTACTACAACCGCATGACTGCAAAAGAAATTTGCTAGTACAAATAAATTACAAGGACCTGAAAATCAGGTACAATAAGGATATCAACAGGATTTAATCCACTTATGTTTGTTACCTGCAAGTGGATCTAAATTCCTATTTAAATTTAGTAAGGAGTGAATATTTATGGGGGTTACCCTTAGCAAAGGTCAAAAAGTAGACCTTACCAAGTCACATCCAGGATTACAAAGTGTAATTGTAGGACTAGGATGGGATGTTAATCAGTTTGGTGGTAGTTATGATCTAGATGCATCCGCTTTCTTAACAGGTGTTGATGGAAAAGTCCAAAGTGACCTTGACTTTGTATTCTATAACAATCCCTCTGGCGGAAATGGATCCATCCAGTACAGTGGAGATAATCGTACAGGTGCAGGGGCTAATGATGACGAACAGATTCGAATAAATGTTGGACAAGTACCAGCCCAAATTCAGCGAATAGCCTTTTCCATTACTATTCATGATGCACATTTAAAAAATCAAAATTTCGGACAAGTGTCTAATGCTTATGTCAGAGTGGTCAATGCGGAAACAAACGAAGAACTCATTCGATTTAATCTTGGACAAGACTTCACTGTTGAAACAGCCATCGTAGCTGCTGAACTCTATCGACATAATGGCGAATGGAAATTTAATGCCATCGCCAGTGGATTCCAAGGAGGCCTAAATGCCTTATGCCGCAATTTCGGTGTGACGGTTGATGATGCACCAGCACCAACACCTCCTCCAATTCAGCAGCAGAATTTTCAGCAGCCAACTCAACAGCATTCGAACTTCCAACATCCTAGCCAGAATTATAACCCGCCTGCCGCGTTTAATTCAGTTCCTCCCCAAACGTTAACGAACACTCAAGGTGCAACAGGTACTTATGGCGGTGATGAAATTCGCTGTACCCGCTGCCAATCTACTAACGTTACTACAGGGAAAAAAGGGTTTGGTTTAGGAAAAGCAGCAGTCGGTGGATTAATTCTTGGACCTGTCGGATTATTAGGCGGTTTTATCGGAAAAGGGAAAATCAATTTCACGTGCAATAGCTGTGGAAATAAATGGTCTCCATCTCAAACAGATTATACAGAATGGGCTGTGCAGCAAAAACGAAAAGCTCAAGAGGTCTTTACCCGTTTCAAGAGCCAAGATACTATGGACGCTGTTGTTGCCGCATGCGCACTAGTGGCAATGGCTGATGGACAACTCGACGCTTCTGAACGTCAAAAAATGACTGAATTCGTCACTCAAAGTGAAGAATTACGCGTATTTGATAACCAAAAAGTCCTTTCTCAATTTAATCTCTTTGTACAGAAGATTGAAAGAGATCAAATTATTGGACGAGCAGACGCTTTTAAAGCACTTGGAAGAATTAAAACTAAACCTGAAGTTGCGCGGCTTGTTGCCCGATATTGTATTGCCATTGGTTACGCAGACGGTAATTTCGATCCAAACGAACAACGTGTGGTTCGAGAGATTTGCTTTGAACTAGGATTAAATCCAGATGAGTTTCTTTCTTGATACTCTCTATGACTAAAAAAAAGATTGTAGAGGAATCCTCTACAATCTTTTTTCTGCTTACTCTCTTTTTGATTTCCAGCTAAAATAACTTCTATTGATTCGTTTTTCTCCGAATACCGCGTACATCCCTTCTCTGGTGACGACCCAGGATGTGCCGAATTTACGAATCGTTCCATAGGGAAAATCACCAATACGCTTACGCAGCGTAGAAGCTTCTATTCCCCATTCTGAACAAGCATCGCTTGAACTAAGTATATTTTTATCATCTAAGTTAGGCTGTTGTTTAAATAAATTAATCACAGAAGTCACCTTCCTCTGTAATATAGTTTATCAATAAATCATTAAGATGCAGATATGTTTTTATTCTTCTCATAAGCTGCTAACACCTGCTTTAGGATATCTTCTGCAGCCAGCAGACCACGGTTCTCGGTTCGTAGTATAGTGTTGCCAAGTGCAGCCTCATTTAACTCTCCGTGCAGAGGGGCAATAGGAAGGTCAGCAACCTCAAGCATACATAAATCGAGAAGAGAATCTCCAGCTGCAGCAACAAACGTCTTCCCCATTTTCTCTTTAATGTGCGCAACGGCATCCCATTTATTCACTGGCATCGGCACAAAGTAGAGCTTCCGTCCTTGAAGAGACATTTTCCATCCTGCTACTGCTGCTGCTTTCTCAAAATCCTTCAACTCTTCAAGCGGCGCCGCTGCCTGATCAATTATATAATAATGAAATAACTCATCGGCAGTACGCTCCGAAAGAATCCAATTATCATGAGCAAGTTCACTAAACTGCATTTTTAAGTCTTCCGGTGACATAGAGCTTTCTTTCATCTTGCGCCTAATTAATCGCTGCCAGTCCTGATCTGCTTGGCCTTTTACAAGAATATTCCCTCCGTTACTCGTCACGGCCATATCAGGAATAATTTCTTCTTGAAACAACGTAATTCGTTGAAATTGTTTAATCGTACGGGTCGTTACTGGTAAAAAAGTCATTTTTTCATGTACTTCTTTTAGCAATTCAATTGCCGCACTAGTCATAAACGAAATTTCACGGCCTTCATAGGTTTCGATTAAACGAATAGGAGGTTCAATGGTTCCTTCTTTTAGCCGAAAAGCTCGTTTTGAATAGATCATGGTTTGATCTAGATCGCTGGCAAATATCATATGTCGTTTAGCTCCTTATTGTCTTAATTAATCCGCAGCAAGTATAAGACATATTCTTATATTCTTCAATAGGTACAGAGCGGTCCTTAGCTAATAGCATTATATGTTTTAAGCGTGGATCATTTTTATCTTGGACAAGAATTTTCCAAGGAACCCTTCGGAGCAAAACTCTAGTCGTTTCTCCAACTCCAGGCTTAATATGATTGATGTCAGGAATTGAAAATTCTTGTTGTATTTGTTTAATATTTTCCAACCCAACCCAGCTTGGCTCAGTATGTTCAATTCTTATTTTGTTAAGCTGTTCCTGAATCCCTTGTTCTACTTTAGGATATTCCGAGGTCACTCGCTGTATAAAGTCATTAGAAACGTCTTCCCCTTCGAGATGCTGATAATACTTAGCACCATGGAAATCATAAGGTTTAATGAACTTGGTGTTATGAACAGTTCGGCTCACAAGACCAGATACTGTCGAGTTTAGACAAGCACTTGGTATTAAAAAGTCTTCCCGGGTTCCATAGATATCCACACAATATCCCGGATCTGCCAATACGGCAAGACTATCATCTACTGTAACACCATACTTCTCATTTAACTGTTTACATGCTTTGGTCAATTCATGAGTGATAGCCCCCTTACCGGTCCAGCCATCAATAAATTGAATGTCTTTGTCAGGATGATTTTCCAGTATATAGCGCATGGCCTGTTCATCAATCCCTTTTCCACGAATAATTGATACACTATAGTGAGGCACATTCATTTGAAAAGCGAATGATAGATATTTCTTTATTAAAATACCTATCGGTGTTCCTGCTCTAGCCAGAGATACAAGGACTAAATCTCTGCCCTTTTTATTCACAATTTCTTCAGCAACGACACCAACTGCAATCGCTAATTTATCGGCATATTCTTCTAATGAATGACGGTAAACCTCCATATACTCAGGCGTCGGTTTATATTCGATTGGAAGCATTTCCGAATAATGAACACCTGATTGGATTGCTTCTTCCCGATCTTCTGTTCCTCTTTCTTCCATTACATCACTTAAGTCTTTTAAAAGAAATGTTACATCTTCAGCCGGGTAACTTCCCATAGGCGTTAGCTGATAATTGTTTTTGACCGTCATTGAACATATCCCCCTCGTTCATGATAACAACAAATATACGTTTGGCTCCGACCTCTTGTAAAGCTTCAAGCAGTGATGACAATTGCTCATCCGGAACATTGCGTTCTATACATAAATAAATATCGTCATAGCTGCCATATTCTATATTATAAAAGTAATTCGTTATCCTATCGTCATCCGGACACGAGAAAGAAAAACCACTTCTAACCGCATATCCTTCTTGATCAACACGATGAATAGGGCTTCTCGTCGTTGATTGAAAATAAATATTTTCTCCCATAAAGGCTGCGATTTTCATTGGTAAGTACATAAACTCTCCAGTACCAAGACATAGAGCCCTGCCGCCAGAACGCGTTTTGCCTAATGCTTCCCCAATATTACGGGCATAATAGTTAATATCCGTCCTGTCATCTGAAGCGATACCATTAAAGCGGCCTGTCATAGCTGAATACGGCACATGGTTAACATCGCCATTACTAGTAACCGAGGATAGATGCAAATCTTTCATTCGTTTAAACTGATTAAATTGATTCAAATGAATTTTCTCTACAACTGCACAGATAGGCTCAGGTGGACGACTATATTCATAGAAACCTTCTTCTTCAACAGGCGTTCCTTCTACTGTAATCTCCCCAGCTAATAACGTTACTGTCTTCACCGTGATTCCTAGCCTTTGCTCAAGTTCACGATATCTCTTTTTATCTTCCTCTGATCGCCAGTCTAATAATGAGACGACCATATATTCGTCACGAGGGTATTCCCGATGAATAGCTTCGATTATGTTAATGGCCGTTTTCCCAGTTGTAATTTCATCGTCAACAAGAACGATCGGGCCGCTTTTTTTGAACATTTCTTCTTTCCCAAAACAACGTTGAGCAGTCGCATGGGAATGTTCTTCCTCAAACTTAATGACTGACTCCAATCCCTGCACCTGTTCTCTAGTTGTATGTATATAAGCTGCATTATCGAACAAATCAAAGACACTTTGTCCTAAAGAAGTAGCTGTTTCGGCAAATCCAATAAATAAGGTTTCCTCTGGGAGCTCAAATGGATGTTTCATTAGTTCCTGATATCGTTCCTGTTCACCATTTCCAGTTAGCAGTGCCTCAATTATCTCATCACGTTTAGGTACTTGCTGCTTATACAGATCTTCAATTAAACGGATAGCAAGCAGGGCCCCGCTTAATAAAGAAGTAACGGGTGCAACCGGTATATGCTTACCGAGAATCTTGCTGACAAATAGAAAACCTCGTTTTTTATTTTTCCGTGCAGCCATTCCAAAAAGATAATCGAGTGGAAGGTTATACGGATTTTCTTTCACTTGGACGTCAACAGATAAAGCGTCTAAAATATTAAATGTAGCTAAGTTCTTGTTCTGTGAGTAAATCAATGTATGAGTTCTGTTCATGGAACACCCCGTATACTTTCGCCTTATTTAGAATTTTTTTCGCCCAATTATAATGAGGCTTCATTTCGTTCATTTTGTTAGAAAAATGGCTTTTCAATACGCCGCCTTCACTTTCCATACTCTCTAAAATACTAACTGCATCCATGTATTCTTCATACGAAATTACACTAAATGCATGCACTGGTTTTATATGGGTCGGATGAATAATCGTTTTTCCCATCAGGCCATTATTCTTGTCCATCATTACTTCTTTAATGAGTCCATCCAAGTATTGATTAATCATTTCTTTCCGAATAGCCAGTCCTTCTTTGCCCAATATATTTTCAAAAGGGGTTTCTCTTAACTGAGGTTTCATGACGCGCTCACTCTTATAAAAGTACTCCCATACTGGCCCGGATACGATATACTCTTTCTCACTTCGGCCAAAAACGTTAACCATATCAGCAATACAATCCCTGACGACCGAA
The DNA here is from genome assembly GCF_059453735.1 of Peribacillus sp. Lineage (NCBI taxonomy): Bacteria > Bacillati > Bacillota > Bacilli > Caryophanales > Bacillaceae > Peribacillus > Peribacillus sp. The sequence goes on from NZ_JAZVJO010000277.1 coordinate 11,162, forward strand.
ATATCATAAATCGTGTAATCGCTGCTCCTGCGAATTCCAAACAGTCCACAGAAATCGGTCGCACCCATCCGGACATTTAAAATGAGGTTATAGTTTTCATCAAGGAGCTTTTTAATACTCATTAACTCCGTCATTCTCGATTCTTTATAAATCACTTCGGGTGATTCTAAAATGGGCATTCCATAAAGATGTATACTGTAATTCTGATTGATTTCATGTAGAGCATCTAAATAGTCCACACCATTTTTATGCGTGAATTTCGGAAAAACAAAACCAGTTAACACACTTATCGCCTTACCTAGTTTTGCTGCCACACTCTTCATCTGAACATGGCTCCGCACTCGAATGAAAATCAATGGAATATCTTCATTTTTACATATCCCCAGATTAATACTATCGGAAAGTTGATGAAGCTGTGTAATGACATTTCTTTCTGCATGATCAACCTCTTTATCACTTACCGCATCTTCAAGATCTAAGACCATAGAGACTAGACCTGCATGTTTTTGTGTAAGGATGTCAGAACAAATTGCAGCTCTCGTTCCGGGCATATACAAGGAAGCACCTAGTGATAATGCCAACAGATCTTTCGGACTTTCTTTCGTAAAATTCATCGGTTCCCGATAAAAAATATTTTCAACACTTTCCTCGGTTAAGTAATTAAAATGCCTCATAAATTAATCTCCTTTACTCTTTGACACACACGCGACTGCAGCTGGATAAGTCTTTAAAATAAAACGAAAGGGAAAACACAAATGTGTTCACCCTTTTCGTTTCATTTATTCATTTGAAGCTTCACTTGCTCTGCGGACATTAAACTTATGAATAAGGAAAGTAATCAAGAATACCCCCACTAGCACGCTGAAGAATACGAATTCACCTACATGGTACCAATGGCTCATAACCATCTTAATACCAATAATTGCAATTAAGATAAACGCTGTCGCTTCAAGTTCTGGAATCTTTTCAATAAGTGTCAGGAATATTTGAGCAACACCACGCATCATTAATACTCCAAGCAGTCCACCTAGGAAAAGAACCCAAATTTGATCACTTACACCAAACGCTGCGATAACTGAGTCAATCGAGAATGCAATATCCATGACTTCAACTGCTGCAACTGTACCCCAGAAGTTACCGAATAATCTAATAAATATACCTTGTTTACTAAGAGCTTTTTCTTCATCTTCATTATCTTCTGCTGCACTCTCTCTTCGCTTTTTAAGGAAGTGACTGATTGCAAGCCATAGAAGATATCCACCACCGGCAATTTTGATCCACCAAATTTGTATGAGCCAGACCCCGACGCCAATAGCGATAAATCTGAATACATAGGCTCCGATAATCCCATAAAATAACGCCTTTTTCTGTTGTTCTTTTGGAAGAGGCTTAACCATAACCGCCAAGACAAGGGCATTATCTGCTGAAAGCAACCCTTCCAATACGATTAATGTACCAATAACTGCCCAAGCAGAAGGATCCGTAATTACTTGTTGGATTGCCTCCCACGAAAAGAACTTTCCGTATGTTTCCATCACTCCTGAAAAAAAGTCCATGTAAAATCTCCTTTAGTTTTTGCATGCTTCGGGCTTTTTCTCCTTTATGGGGAGGCAAACCGTATCACCAATATTTATTTAACTAATTACTTCTTAAACGCTTAAGCCGTAGTTACGGCAAAGGGCGCCAAGACCGCCTGAAAAACCGCTGCCAATGGCATTGAATTTCCACTCTGTACCGTGGCGATATAATTCACAAATGACTACAGCCGTTTCGATGGAGAAGTCTTCGCCTAAATCATAGCGCAATACTTCTTCATTATTATCTGCATTCACTACGCGAACAAACGCATTGGATACTTGGCCAAAATTCTGGCTTCGTTGGTCGGCATCATGAATGGTTACCGTAATCGCAACCTTATGGGTAGAAGAAGGTACTTTAGAGAAATCAATTACAATCTGCTCGTCATCTCCATCCCCTTCACCAGTCCGGTTATCTCCCGTATGCACAACTGCGCCGCTAGGATCTTGTAAATTATTATAGAAAATAAAGTCTAAATCTTGCGTACAAACATTCTTTTCATCGACTAAAAAAGCAGATGCATCAAGGTCAAAATCATAACCGCCTGAGTATCGATTTGTATCCCAGCCTAAACCAATTATGGCCTTTGTTAGTCCTGGATTTGTTTTAGTTAAATCAATTCTCTGGCCTTTTGCTAAAGAAATAGTCATTCAACTCATCCTCTCAACTAAAAAGTGTGTGTCTCGTTGAATACCATACTCAGCCTGCTGATAGACCATAATCATTAACTAGTGAAGCTAGTCCACCTTGATATCCGCTTCCAATAGCATTGAATTTCCATTCGCCGCCATGACGGTATAATTCAGCTACAACTACAGCTGTTTCAATAGAGAAATCTTCGCCAAGATCGTAACGAATTAATTCTTCATTACTTTGTTCATTCACTACACGGACAAATGCATTGGATACTTGACCGAAGTTTTGGCTGCGTGCGTCAGCATCATGAATAGTAATAGTAAATGCAATTTTTTCAACTTCAGCAGGAACTTTACTTAAATCAATTTTGATTTGCTCATCGTCTCCGTCGCCTGCGCCAGTAAGGTTATCACCCGTATGAACAACAGAACCATTACCACCTTGAAGATTATTAAAGAAAACAAAATCTTTTTCAGAAGCAACTTTACCTGATGCATTTAGAAGAAATACGGATGAATCTAAGTCAAAGTCATTTCCGCCATCATACTTATTCGTGTCCCAGCCGAGGCCGACAACAAGATTTTTCAAACCAGGATTTGATTTAGTTAAGTCTACTTTTTGTCCTTTACTTAAAGAAATTGCCATTTTACATTACCTCACTTTTTTTTATTTATACGTATTTATTTGCTATTTCCGAGATGGATGTATCTTTTGTTCCGTCTCCAATTGCGTTGAATTTCCATTCACCATTATGACGGTAAATTTCACCTACAAATAAAGAAGTCAAACCAGAATAGTTTTCTGTTAAATTGAAGTGAATCAATTCTTCGTTATTAGAATTATCAACTAGACGAATAAAAGCATTTTGAATCATACCAAAATCTTGTTTTCTTGTTACACAAGAATAGATGTTGACAACGAAGACA
>NZ_JAZVJO010000278.1:0-2424 GCF_059453735.1 Peribacillus sp.
GATCCGACTTTAACTTTAATATGGTGGCTATTTATAAAAAGCACCCAACTTTAATGAGCCTGCCCATGTTGTTGGATGCGTATATTAACCATCGTAAAGAAGTTATAAGTAACCGTTCACGTTATGAATTACAAAAAGCACATGATCGTGCGCATATTGTTGATGGTCTAATTAAAGCGCTGTCGATTCTTGATGAAGTTATTTCTATCATCCGTTCGTCTAAGGATAAGCGAGATGCAAAAAATAATTTAATGGAAAAATTTGACTTCAGCGAACCTCAATCTGAAGCGATTGTTTCTTTACAATTATATAGATTGACCAATACTGATATCACAGCCTTGCAAGCTGAAGGTGCGGAGCTTAAGCAAAAAATTGAAGAACTCTCAAAAATTCTTGATAGCGAAAAGGTTTTACAACAAGTCATTAAAAAGGAACTAAGATCTGTTAAAAAAGGATTTAATGATACACGCAGATCCAAAATAGAAGATAAAATAGAAGAACTGAAAATTAATCTAGAAGTGCTGATAGCGAGCGAAGATGTAATTGTGACGGTCACAAAGCAGGGGTATGTGAAACGAACCTCACTCCGTTCTTATACTGCATCCGGAGGTCTTGACTTTGGGATGAAAGACACGGATAGAATGCTTCAAAAGATTGAAGCAAATACAACGGATGTTCTTTTGTTGTTTACGAATAAAGGGAACTTCCTCTATTGCCCCGTCCATCAGCTCCCAGATGTCCGTTGGAAGGAAACAGGGCAGCATATTGCCAATATCATTCCGATTGACCGTGATGAACAGATCTTAAAGGTTATCCCAATTAAAGACTTTGAACAGCCGCAGTATTTGCTGTTTATTACGAAGAATGGGATGGTCAAAAAAACAGACTTAATTTGTTATAAGGCTCAACGTCATTCTAAGCCGCTTGTAGCCGTTAATTTAAAAGGCGATGACGAACTAATTGATGTTCACTTAACCGATGGAACAGCAGATATATTCTTGGCTACTCACTTTGGGTACTCTCTCTGGTTTGATGAAGAAGAAATTACCCCAGTAGGTATTCGTGCTGCAGGGGTTAAAGGAATTAATCTTAAAGAAGATGACTTTGTTGCAGGTGGTAAAATCATTAGTAAACAAAGTGCTGGCACGATCTTTGTTGCTACGCAGCGAGGTGCAGTGAAAAAAATGAAGCTTTCTGAATTTGAAAAAGCTTCGAGGGCGAAACGGGGTGTTCTGCTTCTTCGTGAGCTTAAATCGCATCCGCATCGCGTGGTTGGGCTGGACATTGTTATTCAAAGTGATTCGGTATTCCTGTTAACCGATAAACAGTATGTCGAAAGCATTCACATTAGCAGCCTGCGCCCGGCAGACCGATATTCAAACGGTTCATTTATTATTGATGAAACGGAAAATGGTAAAGTTTGTGAATTGTGGAAAGTCAGTGTTGAAGAGAATTAATAGCTCGAGCCCGGCCGAATGGATTCCATTCTGGCCGGGTTTTTTTTTGCGTGAAATGAAATTTTCCTTTTAACCCATCTTTTCAAATATTTTCATGATTGTTGGAAATAATAACAAACAGTTAAATGGGAAGGGATGAGTACAAGTGGATGATTTGGTTATAGCAAGGTCATTATTTGGCACGACGATGGGCTTTCACATAATTTTTGCTACCCTTGGTGTTGGATTACCATTGATGATGATTATTGCCGAATTGATGTATCAAAAGACGAAGGACTATCATTACGTCATTATGGCCAAGCGCTGGACGAAGACTTTTGCCATTTTGCTTGGCGTAGGTATTCCAACGGGTACAATTGCCGGCACGCAGTTGTCCTTATTATGGCCAGGTTTTATGGAGGTCATTGGGAAAGTAATGGTACTGCCGTTTCAGATTGAAATTTATGCGTTCTTTTTAGAAGCGCTGTTTATGTCTATTTACGTCTATGCAGCTGAAAGACTACCGCCTTGGGCTCGTACTCTCAGTTTGGTATTAGTGGCGTTTGGAGCGATGGCTTCGGCTGTATTGATTTCTAATGTTCACTCCTTTGAAGGAACACCTGCAGGGTTTAAGATGGAAAATGGTGTGATTTCAGATGTGCAGCCGTGGGTGGCATTCTTCAATCCGAGCTTTGTAGTAACCGCTGTTCATGTTGTTTTGACGGCTTATACAACAGGGGCATTTGTTATTGCTGCAGTGGCTGCCTTTAAAATGCTGAGAATAGGTCCTAAAAGTGTAGACTACTTATTTCATAAAAAAGCGTTGAAGATTTGTGTTATTACTGGAGGTATTTTCGCTTTATTTACAGCACTGAATGGACATGTAGTTACGCAAAAGCTCCATGAATACCAGCCGGAAAAGCTCGCGGCTGCAGAAGGGCTCTTTGAAACGCAGACCCATGCACCCCTGGCTCTTCTTGGGTATACG
>NZ_JAZVJO010000279.1:0-10867 GCF_059453735.1 Peribacillus sp.
GATTCATAGTTCGATACTCCTTTATAAGTAATAGACCAGTTAATTGTATGATTTCATCGAGGTGTAAGTTGAATAGTCGTTTTTATTTGTTATGTTTGCTTATGATAGATATTTACCCGTCCAATTCTATTTGAAACCTATTATTTGATTCTGGTAAATATTATTTTGATATACATATAAAAATGGAATATAAGAGGACAGGTACTAAAAAATACAACTGGATGATGGAGAAGTGTGTCTGTTAGTGTACAAAGTATGAACTTCCGTCCGTCTAAAGTCTGATTGAAAAATGTACAGAAGACGGTTTTTTATCTAAAAATTCCCAGGTAGTATTAAAAGAAAAACAGAATGAGGGAATTAAATGAACAATATTATCGGGATTTTTCGTAATTCAAATTACACAAAATTGTTTTTTGCTACGTTTACATCACAAATGGGAGGCACCATAGGACTCACCGCTTTTACCTTCTATCTGCTTGATCGTTTTTCTAGTCAGCCAGCGTATGCGACAGTTACGGAATTAATGTTTTCTTTACCCACGCTGGCCGTTTTCTTTTTGGTGGGGGTGTTTGCTGACAGACTGGACCGAAGGAAGATTGCCCTTTACTGTGATTGGATATGTGCGGGACTCTCGCTGATATTTCTTTTGCTATTATCGATCGACATTATGCCGTTGATCTTTGGGCTGCTATTTATCCGAAGTGCCATTCGTAATTTTTTCTTCCCGGCCGAGGCTGCTCTTGTGCAAGGCATTCTATCTAGCGATGACTACACCACAGCTGCTGGGTTAAATCAAATGGTCTCCAGTTTATTTATGTTATTTGGAAGCGGGATGGGTGTGTTCTGTTATTGGACGTTTGGCATTGAAGGGGCGATTGCCATTGATATGGTTTGTTTTATTATTAGCGGATTTTTAATTAAATCGACTCAATTTACCGAAGAAATACGACTTCCAAATGGCAGACATACTCTTAAAGATTTGAATGTATCTTTAGTTTTAAAGGATTTCTCTTCAGGGTTTCTCTATCTAATTCGAAATAAACTGTTGCTTACGTTAATCTCTGGGTTTGTCCTTTTTGGAATTGTCAACGGCGGTTTTTCGGTCATGCAGGTGTTTATTTTAAAATATAAGCTCGAACCATCAGATTATGAAAAATACGCGGTTATATTAGGTGTTATTTTCGGAATGGGTGTTTTAATAGGAAGTATTATTGCTTCCATATTGGCAAAAAAATTAAAACTACACCATATGCTGACTATTGGCTTGTTGATTTCTGGTACAGCCACTATCTTTGGAGCCATGGTTAATTCGACCATTCTATATATGTGCGGGTTAGGAATCGTAGCCTTATCCCTGCCATTGGTCAACGTCTCGTTAGGTGGGTGGCTTCCAAGCATTGTGGATCCGAAGATGATGGGCAGGGTTCAGGGATGTATTAATCCGGTGATGATGCTCTCGCAATCACTGACACTATTCCTAATTGCTGTTTTTTATCCTAGCATTGTAACGATTGAAATGTTGTATTTGATCGTAGGCAGTTGTCTTGTACTTGTAGGTTTCTTCTATATGATAATTTTGCCGAAATTTATAAATCAAGAACACTTAGCTAAGAAGAAAGAAGTCGTTGTTTTGTAAGTCTTTTAACTGGATGAGAGAGAGTTTTAGGATGGCTAATTATAGTAAATATGTATATGATTAAATAGGACTTTTCGCTTAGGAAATAGTCACATGGATTTCTTGGAGGATATAGGATGAGTGTCTTTAATTATTCTGCACAAAAGATGAATGGACAGGAAGTTTCTCTTGAACAATATAAAGGTAAAGCAATTATTGTTGTTAATACAGCAAGCAAGTGCGGATTTACCCCACAATATGAAGATTTGCAAAAATTATATGAACGCTATCAAGATAAGGGATTAATTATTTTAGGTTTTCCATGTAATCAATTCGGAGAGCAAGAGGCAGATAGTAATGAGGACGTACAGGCATTCTGCCAGATAAACTATGGTGTTTCGTTTCCTTTATTTAGGAAGGTCGATGTTCGTGGAGATCAGGCGCACCCGCTTTTTCAATACTTAATAAAAGCAGCACCCTTCCAAGGCTTTAAGAATAATTCAGGCAGCAGACTCTTGAAAGCAATGATTGAGACAGAGCACCCTGAACTATTGGGAGGGGATTCTATTAAATGGAACTTTACTAAATTCTTGATTAATAGGGAAGGGGAAATTGTTAAACGGTTTGAACCAGCGGATGAACCCTTTGACATGGAAGCTGATATCGAGAAATTAGTATAAAGGCATTAATATTAACTGGCAGTCCTCCAGATGAGAGGGCTGCTTTTTTACGATTTTAAAGGAATAGAAGTAGTTAAATCGAATAGATAAGAGAGATAAAAATATAGGGGGAAAGTAAATGTTTCCGAAGCTTGAGACTAGCCGATTGATACTAAGAGAAATAGGGAATGAGGATATAGAGAGCGTTTTTTCAATCTTCTCTAATTCGGATGTCACCCGTTTTTATGGAATGGAACCGATGGAAAATGTTATTCAAGCAAAACAGCTTATTACGAAATTTACGCAAAGTTATCAAAAGAATCAGGGGATACGATGGGGAATTGTCAAAAAAGAAGACAATGAACTAATAGGTACAATTGGATTTAATAATTGGGTGCCGAAAAATAAACGTGCTGAAATCGGCTATGATCTTCACCCTAGTTATTGGCGGAAAGGATATACAACGGAAGCGATTCAACGTGTGTTGTCGTATGGGTTTAGTGAGATGGATTTAAATCGTATTGGTGCCATAGTTTATTTGGATAATAGGGCATCAAGACAGCTGTTGAAGAGTATCGGATTTGCAGAGGAGGGCATCTTAAAGGATTACATGCTTCAAAATGGACACTTCTATGATGTTACTATGTTTTCTCTTTTAAAGCATTCTAGAGAATAATTAAGACCAGGGATAACTACAGAAAGGGGTACGAATATGGATTATTCTAATAAAACCGTTATCGTAACGGGTGGGTCTAATGGAATTGGCCGAGGGGTGGCTGTTGGTTTTGCAGAAAAAGGGGCATCGGTTGTACTGGCTGATCTAGATGAGACAGCAGGAGCTGATGCAGCTGCTAGTTTACAAGAAAAAGGCTGGAAGGCTGTATTTATTAAAACAGACGTTAGAAAGAATAAAGACATTCAACAGCTGATGGAGAAAGTTGCTCTAGCATTTGGGACGATAGATATTTTAATTAATAATGCCGGGAAAGCAAAATTCACCCCTCTTCATGAATTAGAAATAGAAGAGTGGGATGATCTACTAAATACGAATTTACGTAGTGTCTTTCTCTGTACGAAAGAGGCAGCAAAATATATGAAGAAAAATGAGGCAGGAGGTGCCATTATTAATCTTGCCTCAACACGAGCGATGATGTCTGAACCTAACTCTGAAGCGTATGCTGCCAGTAAAGGCGGAATTGTTGCATTGACGCATGCTCTCGCCGCTTCACTTAGTCAAGAACGAATTACGGTGAATGCCATTTCTCCAGGCTGGATTGAAACAGGTGACTATGCGCGGTTAAGAACAGAAGATCATCTTCAGCATTTTTCAAGACGAGTAGGCCGTCCCCAAGATATAGCTCGGGCTTGTTTGTATCTAACAGCAGAGGAAAATGACTTTGTAACAGGGATAAATCTGATCATCGACGGGGGAATGACTCGTAAAATGATTTATGAAGAATAGTCATTCAGCTCATTCTTTCGACCGCGATAATTTTCCTCGTGATTAAACTCTCGGTTGAGAAGCAGTTCCATTGCTTCAAGATCGGGGGTATGTACGGGTTGATCGAACGGGGACCATTGCACGTAATAAATAAAATAATAGCTTTTAATTTTTCTGAAGATGACCGGTGAATTTGGAAATGCATCATATAAAGCCTTCACTTGATGGCGTTTCATATAGGACCAATGTAATAGATTCATAGCTGCACCTGCTTTTATCTTTTTATCTGTGTTTACCCATTGGGAAGAACGACTATTCGATCATGTCAAAAAAAGCTTAAAGACTTTGCCTCCAAGCTTTTGAAGCAGTATGGAATTGAGGGCCGATAATCGTTTTGATATCATAAAAATATTTACAGATCATCAGCCATTTTTCAGGGTAGATGGATACAAATCGTTGGATACTTTCCGTTGAATAAATAAGTAAGCAGTCAAGCGGCTCGTGCTTTATCTTCTGCAAATCATACAATAAAGCATGAGGAATCGTATAAAATGACTCTACTTGAAATCTGTTTAATTGGACAAGGGTATGCGGCTGGTCATTGAGATACTTGTCTAACACTATTTTTTGTATCAATAAATGATAATCTTTATCGCCAGACTGCCTGTTCAATAATACGATTGTACGCATTCTATCACTGCCTTTTTAGCAAACAGTCTGACCAAAATGAAGAATACATATACGAGCTAAACTATTTGAAAAATATAAAAATTTGTAATTGACAAAATTCTTTAGTCAGATTACTATTAAAAAAGGAAACTTTAACCAATAAAAGAAGGGAGGCGAAGATTATGACTTACATGAAGAGGAGTAATCCAAATGTCATTTATCTTCATAATATAGCCTGCCTGAATCCAGCTTTATATCTGTCTTAGACAGAATTTAGTTATGTTCACATAAGCGCAGGCTGCATTCCGCGGCGTGCGCTTTTTATCTGTTTGCATGTTTGTGCATTCCAAAAAAGCTTTCGTGTGCTGCGAAGGCTTTTTTTGTTTTTTGGAGAGGGAGTACGATGCTAAAAGCATCTGTTCTATAGATAAACAATACACAGGAGGAATGAGAGATGATTAAAAGGACAAAGATCATGCTGTTGAACACAGGAGATCCAGAAAGCGGCTAGTACATCATTTAGACTGAAGGAGGAGAATGCATGTTTTCGATATTCAAAAAGCTGTCCTGGTTTTTTAAAGAAGAATGGAAGCGGTACAGTATTGCGATACTATTTTTATGCTTAGTGAACGTGATGGAGATTATTCCGCCAAAGCTTGTCGGAATGGCCATAGATGAGATTAACCAAGGTACGTTGACTACGAATGGGATTGGGCGGTATATCCTCTATTTAGCGTTAGTGGGGACGGCTAGTTATCTTTTTAGTTATATATGGAGTTACTTGTTATTTGGTGGAGCCTTTTTAGTTGAGCGCAAGCTAAGAAGTGGATTTATGGGCCATTTGTTAAAAATGACACCAACGTTTTATGAACGAAATCGAACTGGTGACTTAATGGCAAGGGCGACAAATGATTTAAAGGCAATTTCAATAACTGCCGGATTTGGAATTTTGACGTTAGCGGATTCTGTTCTATTTACAGCAACGATTCTGCTTGTGATGGGATCAACCATTAGTTGGACGCTAACCCTTGCAGCTGTGCTGCCCTTGCCTATTATGGCCGTAATGATTCAGGTTTTTGGTAATAAAATTCACCGACGATTTACCGATGCACAAAATGCGTTCGGTGATTTAAATGATAAAGTGCTTGAATCTGTTGCAGGTGTCCGGGTCATTCGGGCTTATGTTCAAGAACGTGAAGATGAGCAGCGCTTTGATGATATGACTGAGGATGTATATCAAAAAAATCTAGAAGTCGCTAAGATTGACTCGTTATTTGATCCGACCATTTCTATTTTGGTTGGAATCAGTTATTTAATTGGACTTGGTTATGGCGCCTATATGGTCTTTCAACAATCGATTACTTTAGGGAGCTTGGTTTCCTTTAATGTTTATCTCGGCATGTTGATCTGGCCGATGATAGCCATGGGTGAGCTGATTAATGTGCTGCAAAGAGGAAATGCATCCTTAGATCGCGTTCAAACCACTATGTCTGCCCATCAAGATGTGAAAAATGAAGATAACACTGAAACGGTGAATCGGCCAGAGGAAATTAGTTTTGATTCGGTTGAATTTACCTACCCATCTTCTAAAGTAACGAATTTAGATAATATTTCAGTCGCCGTTAACCGTGGACATACACTTGGTATCGTCGGAAAAACTGGCAGCGGGAAGACAACATTTGTGAAGCAGCTATTACGTGAATATCCGTTAGGAAAGGGAATAGTGTCTATCGGAGACATCCCCCTTGAGAAACATTTAATAGAAGATGTCCGAAACTGGATTGGCTACGTCCCTCAAGATCATTTTTTATTTTCAAAATCAGTAAAGGATAACATCTTATTTGGAAAAATGGATGCTACAGAGGCGGAACTGGCCGAGGCAATTCGTTTAGCCGATTTTGAAAAGGATTTAGAGATGCTCCCAGAGCGTCTGGAAACGATGGTCGGAGAAAAGGGTGTGGCGTTATCCGGCGGCCAGAAGCAGCGGATATCAATCGCACGTGCACTCATTAAAGACCCGGAGATACTGATTCTTGATGATTCGCTTTCAGCGGTTGATGCCAAGACAGAAACGACCATTATAACCAATATCCAAAAGGAACGAGCAGGAAAAACGACCATTATTACAACACATCGACTTTCAAGCGTACAGCACGCTGAGTGGATTATTGTCCTCGATCAAGGGAAAATCATTGAAGAAGGAACGCATGAAGATCTGCTCAAGCTGCAGGGCTGGTATTGGGAACAATATGAACGACAGCAAGTGGAAGATGGAGCGGAGGTAAGTGCATGAAAGTAGTTAAAAAGCTCTATCAATATGCCTGTTTGTATAAAAAAATAATCATTGCCGCGCTTATCATGTTATCCATATCGGTTGCAGCCGATTTAGCTGGACCGTTTGTAGCGAAAAAGGTGATTGATTCTCATGTTTTAGGAATTGAATCACCCTGGTATGAAACAGCTAAAAGCAAAGATGCCGTCTCCTATCAGGATACCTGGTATAAGCGAGGCAGTTACTTTTCTGACAATGAACAAAAAGGGCAGGAAGTAAGGATCCTTCAAACGGGTACAAAGTTTGTCTTTGTTGAGGAGTTGGTTCCGTTTGAAGGAAAAAGAACACTTACTGATTCAACACTTAGGGTGACCAAGAACAATGAAACAACAGAGTATGAGGCACAAGTTCTCTCTAAACGAGAGTTAATGGCCTTTTATCAGCCGGAAATTTCGCGGATAGCTCTGCTTTTAGCTTTTTATCTAGGATTGGTTATAATATCCTCTATATTTCAGTACGGACAAAGCTATTACTTGCAAAAGGCTGCCAATCGAATTATACAACGGATGAGAAATGATATTTTCACTCATATCTCAAGATTGCCAATTCGCTATTTTGATAATTTACCAGCTGGGAAAGTTGTTGCACGTATTACGAATGATACAGAGGCTATTCGTGAATTATATGTCACCGTACTAGCCAATTTCTTTTCAGGGACAATCAATATTATTGGTGTATTTATTGCTCTCTACATTTTAGAACCAGTTATTGCGCTGATTGCTTTATTGGTTATTCCAATTTTAGTAGTGTGGACATATGTTTACCGGAAATTTGCTTCAAAATATAATCAAATTATTCGCGCGAGAATTAGTGATATCAATGGAATGATTAATGAATCGATATCTGGAATGAGTATTATTCAGGCTTTTAGTCGTGAAAAAGACACGGAAAAGTCTTTTGAAAAAATGAATCATGAGCATTTTACGTATCAAAATAAGATGCTGAATTTGAATTCACTGACAGGTCATAATCTGGTTAGTGTATTACGAAATATAGCACTGGTAGCCTTCATTTGGTATTTTGGAGGACAGTCATTAACTGCTTCTTCAGCTGTTTCTCTCGGTATGCTCTATGCGATCGTTAACCTTATAAATCGGCTGCTTCAACCCGTCCAAGGGATTGTTAATCAGTTTGCAAATCTTGAACAGGCTCTCGTGGCGGGAGAACGTGCTTTCAGTCTTTTAGATGAGCAGGGGATAAGGGTAAGTGATGGGAAAATTAATCGATATCAGGGTGATGTTGAATTTAAGGACGTTTCCTTTGCCTATAAGGAAGACGAGTATGTCTTGCAAAACATTTCTTTTACAGCGAAGCAAGGAGAAACGGTGGCACTGGTTGGTCATACGGGATCAGGAAAGAGCTCGATTATGAATCTGCTGTTTCGTTTTTATGACCCTAGTAAAGGCACGATTACAATTGATGGCCGTGATATCACAGACATACCTCATCAAACACTGCGTGAGCATATGGGAATTGTTCTTCAGGACCCCTATTTATTTACAGGTACGATTGCGTCGAATATCAATCTAGGAAATGAGAACATTTCCAAAGAAACCATTGAAAAGGCATTACGAGAGGTAGGGGGCGACACAGTACTAAATCATTTACCACTCGGTCTAGATGAACCAGTTGTTGAAAAAGGAAGCACGCTCTCCTCTGGACAGCGTCAGCTCATATCCTTTGCAAGAGCTTTAGCTTTTGATCCAGCGATACTGATTCTTGATGAAGCAACAGCGAGTATTGATACTGAAACCGAAGCCATTATCCAGCAAGGTATGGATGTATTGAAAAAAGGACGTACGACCTTTATCATTGCCCACCGACTTTCAACCATTAAAAATGCTGATCAAATTCTCGTTCTTGATAAAGGCAGAATTGTTGTAAAGGGAAGCCATGATGAATTAATCGCGTTAAAAGGCAAATATTATCAGATGTATGAATTACAGAAAGGTAAGAATAAAGGCCTCGCTGGATAATGAACACCCCCTCTTAGATAGAGGGGGTGTTTGCTTTGTATTATCTCTACACTGATGCACCGGTACTAATTTGGAGCTTACAGGCTTCAAATGCCTGAGAAAAGTCTTGAATTAAATCATCTGGGCTTTCAAGGCCAACGGATAGACGGAGCAGAGAATCGGTTATTCCACGCTTTTCCCTCTCATCTTTTGGAATAGCGGCGTGAGACATTTTTGCGGGATAGGACAGAATCGATTCTACTGCACCTAAACTAACAGCGAATACAGGGAGCTTTACAGATTCCACAAAGGAACCGAGTAGTTCTTCATGCACAAGTTCGAAAGAAAGGACAGCACCGGCTCCTGAAGCTTGTTCATGCTGCAATCGATAATCTGGATGATTGACGAGACCTGGATAATGGACGGTTTTAACAAGATGGTGTGCTTCTAACCATTCCGCAAGTTGTTGAGCAGATTGCTGAGAATGTTGAATCCTGACATGCAAAGTTTTAATCCCCCGCATAACCAGCCATGCATCTTGAACACCTAGGACTGCACCAAAAGAGTTTTGCAAAAATCCAAGCTGCTCCGCAAGTTTGGCATCTTTGACGACAGCCAGACCGGCAACTGCGTCACTGTGGCCGGATAAGAACTTTGTGGCACTATGGAGGACGATATCTGCTCCCAGTGTTAACGGTTTTTGAAGGGCAGGAGTTAAGAATGTATTATCCACGTAGGTTAACGCTCCAATTTGCTTTGCAAGTGTGCTGAGTGCTTTTATATCGGTCACTTTAAGCAGTGGATTAGATGGTGTTTCAATATAAATAGCTTTTGTATTGGATTGTATCGCTGCTTCAACCGCGGCGATATTTGTCATGTCTACAAAGGTATGCTCGATATTAAAACGTGTTAAGACGCTTGTAACCATCCGGTATGTTCCTCCATAAACATCCTCAGAAACAATAACGTGGTCACCGGCAGACAGCAGAAGAAAAGCTGTGGAAATGGCAGCCATGCCAGAGGCAAAGGCAAATCCATTTGTTCCTTCTTCAAGGTCAGCGATAATATCTTCTAATGCTTCACGGGTAGGATTCCCACTGCGACTATAGTCGTACTTGCCAAACTGATCAATCGCAAACTGATGAAAGGTAGAAGAAAGATGAATAGGTACATTAACAGCTCCTGTTTCAGGGTCAATTTTATGCCGATTGTGAAGTAATTGTGTTTCAAAACGAAAAGACTGTTTTGTCATGGTCGAACCTCCTTTTTATATTGGGGAAAATTCTGTTTAGGCCGCTGTACGACGCCCAGATAAAAAGTATGATCGACTCAAAAAGAGGCAAACAAAAAAAGTCCTCTAAGAAGAAGACTTTTTTATAGGTCATCTTCTTATCTGCCAAGCCATACAGCTTGCTGGAGTTAGCACCTTTTCAATTTGCATTGATGGTTGCTGAGGTGTCACAGGGCCATTCCCTCGACCTCTCTGGATAAGAAATTCAGAGTATTCTATTTTTTTGAATCTTACTATATTACAGGGTTCATGTCAACGTCTTGATTAGTGTATCTGTGTTCATGATTATGTCACTTGCCTGTCAATAAATAGTAAAAAATATGTACTCAGCTTATTCAGTCTATATGGTATTTTAGTAGTAATAGGATCTAAGGATGGAGGAAATAAGATGGAAGAATTAAGTGTAACATTGGCCATTGCAAGTGTTATGACTCTCGGCTATTTTTTTTGCTACACCATATTTCACAAAGTTTCATGAACAGGTAAAAAGACAGCAGAGACTGTCTTTCAGTTTGTAGACAAAAGGAGATTGGAATTAAAAATTCCGATTCCCTATAGAAATACTTTGGCGTCTACCTCTGAATACATATCCTTCACCAAGTCATAAATGAAAGTGAAGTCAATGGCCGCCTTCATTTTGCGAACCAAATGGTTAGGTGGCACCACTTGATGTAATATAACAATTCAAATGGGTCTCGCTGAATAGAATCGTGTTTAGAAAGCATCCTCATCACCTAAGTTGTAATCCTTCTATTTTTAAACAAAGTGACTCGAGGATATCTAAAAGGTAAAACAAAGTTGATTGGAACGGAAGGTACGAGACTCCTGCGGGAAAAGCGTGTCTAGGTGAGACCCCGCAGGCGAAAGCCGAGGAGGCTCACCGACCGCCCGCGGAAAGCGAGTGC
>NZ_JAZVJO010000280.1:0-3764 GCF_059453735.1 Peribacillus sp.
AAAAAACAGTGCATTCGGATGAATGGCACTGTTTTTTTATCATTCCACTAAGTCATCATAAATCAATTTACCGATTTGGCTGATGAGTTGTCGGCTTTCTTCATTTGAAGAAATCTGGTCAGTAAGAATGGCCGCGTAGACCGTTTCTGATTTGTAACGAATAATAGCCGCATCGTGAGAAACACCGTCAAGGGAACCGGTCTTATTTGCGATTTTCACTTCGTTCCCCATCATGGCAGGCAGTTTGTCGCAAAACTGCTGTTTTTCCATGATCTCTAGGATTTGCTGTCTGCTTGACGAAAGCAGCTCGTCACCCTTATGAATTGCTTTTAAACAAGTGACGATATCTGCTGCTGAGGTAATGTTTTCACGACCGTCAGCTGCTGCCTGTAGATCCATCATTCGTCTTTGCAGCATAGTATTTTTCATCCCTAGATCATCCATGCACGTATTAATGTTTTCCATTCCAAGCAAGCTGATCAGCATGTTGGTTGCAGTGTTATCAGAGACGATTGTCATAAGAACCAGCAAGTCTTTAACGGTTAAATGAAGTGAATGAGATAGCGCTGACAACACGCCAGATCCACCTGCCACATCCCCTTGAATAAAGGGAACTTGTTGAGTAAAAGCAATTTTGTTTTTTTCTACTTGCCGAAAGCCTTCCACAAGCATTGGGATTTTGATTAGACTCGCAGATTGATAGATATCATGACTGTTGTATTCAATGACTTGTTCAGCTTTTTCAATTCGATAGCTGATCCTGCCGTCGAATTGCTGAACTAATTCAATTATATCTTTTTCTATAGTCTGTAAGGACATCTATTCCCCTTCTTTCTACTTGCTTACAGCTACTGTGCTGAAGTCACCTTGAGAATACTTTTTATTATATAAATGACAGGCTACAAAATGTCCATTTTCAATTTCCTGCCACTCTGGCTTATGTGCAGCACACGTATCCATTGCATATGCACAACGAGTCCGGAAAACACATCCGCTTGGAGGATCAACTGGGCTGGGCAGTTCTCCTTCTAGGATAATCCGCTCTCTTTGATCTTCGATATCTGGATCGGGTATCGGTATGGCCGACAGCAGCGCTTTTGTATATGGATGCAGGGGTTCTTTATATAGTTGGCGGCTGTCCGTCAGCTCAACGATATGTCCAAGATACATTACGGCAATTCTGCTTGAAATCTGTTTAACCATCGACAAATCATGCGCTATGAAGAGATAGGTCAACCCTTTCTCCTTTTGGAGACGTTTTAGCAGATTAACCACCTGTGCCTGAACAGACACATCTAGTGCCGAAATGGGTTCGTCGGCGATGATAAATTCGGGGTTTAAAGCCAGCGCTCGGGCTATACCGATTCGCTGCCTTTGACCACCGCTGAACTCATGGGGATAACGGTCCGCATGGTCACGATTTAACCCAACGTCCTCAAGCAGCACCTGCACCCTCTCCAATCGTTCCTTTTTATCCGGGTATAATCCATGAACCTCCATTGGTTCGGCGATTATTTCCCTGACGGTTGAACGAGGATTCAAAGAAGCATAAGGATCTTGAAAAATCATCTGCATATTGCGATAAAAAGAAAATCGTTCTTTTTTATTCATTTCATGGATATTTTTCCCTTTAAAAATAACTTCACCGTCCGTTTGATCATAAAGGCCGATAATCGTCCGTCCTGCTGTCGATTTACCACAGCCAGATTCACCAACAACACCAAAGGTTTCTCCCTTAAATACTTTAAAAGATATTCCATCGACCGCTTTTAATGTTTCTCCTTTACCTAAAGAAAAATGTTTTTTTAAGTTTTTTACTTCTAAGAGCACTTGATTTTCCATTCTATTCCTCCGTCCCGGTCCAATAACGACAGGCTCCGCAAAGCTCAGTTTCATAGACCGTTCCTGCAAGATCGATAATTTCGACACTTCGCCCAGTCTTGGGTGAATGCAGTAATTTACCCTCGCCGTAATATAGACCAACATGATGTAGTTGTCCTTTTCCTTCTTCATACGCAAAAAATAATAAATCTCCAGGTTCTATGTCTTCAACTTTTACCGGTACTCCTTGTTTGGATTGATCGTCTGCATCACGAGGAATATTGTACCCATTCGCTTTGCACATGTTAAACGTAAAACCGGAACAATCATAGCCAAAACTGCTTGTGCCGCCCCATAAGTAAGGCAGATTCAGAAATTTCTCACCACTGTTAATAATTTGCTGTCCATTTCCCTTCGGTCTGCATGATAGCGAAGATAGTACTTCTACTTCATTTGCTTTCAATATTCCAGTCCCTTCCGGTAGCTGCACAACGATGAGATCCTGCTTTTCTTCTAGAATAGGAAGTACTGTTTGATAGCTTAGCTTCATCAACTCCGTTTCATTATCCGAAAATAAAACGGTATGGTTACTCGTCACCACAGCCACCTTGTCGTCAAGATTCCAGTCTCTTACCTTAGTTAATTGGATACTGGGAATCCAGCCAGGATATCCTCGGCTATTCTTTTGAGAAGGCTGCCCTAGAAGAATTACCTCTGACCAACCGTTTAGTTCGCGAATGACGTCTACTTCTTCACCAATTAGTGCTTGTGTTTGCAAGATGTCTTGTTCACAAAGTTCTAACCTGTAGTCATATGTCAAACGATCCAGCCACTCCTCGAACAATACAGGATTAGAAATCGCTTGCTTGTCGATATCTCTCACACTCTCAGGATTTGTCCAAATACCTGCAACCGGTACATTGATGACATAGTCAGTTCCCATCCCCTGCACCTCCTGTAAGATTAACCCTTTCAATCCCTAATCCTGGACTATCACTCAAGAAAATATTTCTTCCCTGATAGATAATTCCACCTTTAATAATGTCTTTTGCCAGCATTAACGGGGCATCAAAATCATAGCGTGTAATATTTTTTTTACTTGCTGCGAAATGAGCCGCTGCACTAATACCAAGCTTTGTTTCAATCATACTTCCCATCATGCATTCGACACCGCATACTTCTGCCATACTATTGATGGCTTGAGCTTGATGGATGCCACCTGCTTTCATCAGCTTAATGTTAATTAAATCTGCACTTCTCGTTCTTAATACTTCGAAGGCCTGTTTAGGTGTAAAAACAGCTTCATCTGCCATAATCAGTGTCTCGACAGCATCTGTTACCTGCTTCATTCCCTGTACATCCCACGCTTTAACAGGCTGCTCAACTAGTTCAATTTGTAAATCGAGATCCTCCATTTTTCGGATTACTCGAATAGCTTCTTTAGGCTCCCAGCCTTGATTCGCATCGAGTCTAATCACGACATCTTTACCAATCTGTTCTCTGATGGCTAAAATCCGATCTATATCTGTTGAACTATCATCTTTGCCGACTTTAATTTTCAACACATTGAAACCTTGCTGAATGCAAGAAACAGCATCTTCAACCATTTCTTCAGGACTATTTACACTGACGGTATAGTCGGTCTCAAGTTTGTCACGATAGCCGCCTAAAAATTGATAGAGCGGCATATTAGCATGCTGTGATAAACAATCATAAACCGCCATATCTACCGCAGCTTTTGCACTTGAATGACCGACAATACTTGCATTCATTTCCCGGAAAATATCTTCAAAATTCGACAAACTTCTTCCTATTAAAGCTGGTTTGATAACAGCTTGAATAGTTGTCTCAATACTTCGTAAACTATCTCCTGTAATAACAAGCGTCGGCGGTGCTTCTCCCCAGCCAATCACGCCAGTATCACAGATGATTTTCACATATAT
>NZ_JAZVJO010000281.1:0-3430 GCF_059453735.1 Peribacillus sp.
CAACGTACGATCAGGAATTGTTGGCGAACTTGAAAGAATTTGCGAAGAGCCATCATTTATTCATCAATGATGTCATCGAATATAGCGTGAATTACATTGATATTGAAAAAAGTAAAAATAGCAGCTATAAACATAGAATAGAGTAGGGGGATCAATTCATTTATTCTATTTCATACAACGCCCCGAACATAATATATATTATAGGAAGTTGTATTTTTTATCTCTATAATATCTCATATCACAAGAATACTCTTAATATTGAGACAGAATATTTTTTTTGAGATGATCATTTTTTAAACAAGTTTACTGCAGCTATGTTAACTGCCATTCAGCAGCTATAACAAAACCCAATGTATCCAACACGTTAAGTGTAATCATTGGGTTTTTATCGTGTTTTTTAATCCGCATTCCTTAATCCAGTTATCTACTCATTTCAGTTGCTTTTCAGCTTTTTACTGACAATTAACTGGGTTACCGTGTACGGAACCAATTTATATGAATTTCATGTCATTAACTTATTAAATTCTCATTATTTATTAGTTATTGCCATCATGCCGTTCGGATATCCTTTAGATTCTCATACAGCTCTTTCAGCGTGTTTTGGATAAGTTTTGAACGTTACCCCTAGTTAATCTTTAAGTGCGCTTTATGGGCACGTTTTAATCGATTATTGAATATAAAAACGAATTCCGTTACCCCTTTTTTATTTTCCCAGGCTTAGCCATTTGCCTTGGCAATTCTTCTTAAGATTCATATGTTATTCATATACTGTCTATTTTTTAAGGAGTCGATTTATGTGAATACGCGTTATCTTGGCATCGTTATTCCTAAAAACGATTATGATAAGATGCTTGATCCAGATAAAGACACCGCTGAAATGTTTTCTATTTTTGAGCAAACAGCTAAACGGATTGGGATTACTCCCTGCTATTTTAAATTGTTTCAAATTAAACCGAATCAAGATACGATTGATGCCTATGTATTGGGTGATGATGGGTACTTTCTTATGAACGTCCCTTCACCCAAGGTCATATACACACGTGTTTTAGACTATTTGCCGTCCTCTAAAAAACATATCCGCTCTCTGCAGGAAAGTGGGATTAAAGTGTTTAATGTCCCCAATTATGATGTAGAGAAATACACGATTCATCAGATTTTGTATCGTGATCTCTCCCTCCGGCCTTATCTGCCTCATACTGAATTGCTAACGCCTGAAACGCTACTCATGATGATGAAAAGGTATGATAAATTGTTTCTAAAGCCGAATTACGGAGAATGCGGCCGAGGTGCGATGAAGCTTGAAAAGTCTCGAGATGGCTGGGTGCTTTCTTATAAAATAAAAGGTAGCTTAGTGCTGAAAAAGCGTTTTTTCAAACACACTCCTTCGAAAATTATTTTTTCACGTATGGAAAAAACGCAGTATTTGATTCAGGAATATATTCCGCTTGCTAAATACTATAACAAACCCTTTGACATGCGAGTCGCCGCTCAGAAAGATGAACACGGGATCTTTCAGGTATCTGCCATCATGTGTAAGGTTGCAGGAAGTGATGATTATCTAACAAATGGTGCACATGGCGGCAAGACGTATCGACTTGCTGAGATCGCTGAATTCACGAATCCATCTATTCCCTATGAAGTTCTGGAGAGTAAAATTGCTTCGTTTGGGATTTATATTGCTGAATACTTGAATACATTTTATCCCCATATCGCCGATTTAGGATTTGATATTGGGGTTACCAAGAAAGGGAAACCGTATTTTGTAGAATGTAATTTTATCAGTGATTATGTTGGCGGCCTAATTAAAAACGGAGAGATTTTACACAAAGATTTTCTTCCGATATTTTCGACACCGATCGAATATGCCGGTTATTTGTTTACTAAGTATGATTTAACATAAAAAAACTGCCATTTTTCCCTTTGGCAGTTTTTTTATATTTATTCAAGGATTAAGCAGCTGTTTCATGACATCCTTATAGGAACTTCGCATAGACGTCTTCATTAAAATGATACTATCTTCGGTAGCATAGCGGATTAATAGCTTCATGAGCTCTTTTTTACTGCGGGCATGATGAATGTGTGATTCGTTCATTCCTAATTCTGCAGCTTTCTCTCCAATTTGATTCGCATCTTTACCGACAGTGATCAGGACATCAGTCTGATTGGCAACAACTAGTTCACCAATTTTCTGATGTTCAATTAGTGTATGTTCCCCCATCTCGGCGACATTACCTAATACAGCAACTGTCCGTTTTCCATTTGAGGTTTCCCTTAGTACTTCAAGAGCTGCCTCAATAGAAGTAGTATTTGTATTCCAGGTATCATCAATTACTAAACAATTGCGTATGCCTTTATGGAACTCTAAGTGACTTCTGACATGACGAAAATCATTAAGCCGTTCTATGGCCGTTTCAATCGGTACACCGGCTTCTGTGACCGCTGCAAAGGCTGCAAGGGCATTATACACATTATGAGTTCCATACCCTGGAACAAAACAATTAAATGTACGTCTCCCGTAGAAGAGAATAAAGTCCATCCCATGTCTTTCGTGGTTAAAGCCTATTTCACCAGCCCGAAAATGAGCATTTGTGCTTTTTCCAAAGAAAAGAATACGGCCTTTAAACTGTTTGAGCGGGATGCGTTGACTATATTCGTCGTCGGTGTTCAAGATGATGGTCCCGTGCTCTCCAACTGCATTAAGCATTTGGATTTTTTCTTTAAAATATGCTTCTTGACTTTTAAAGTCCTCCATATGATCGGTACTTATCTTGGTAATGATCCCAATGGTTGGCCGGAAATGCCGGGCGGAATGCCAAAGCTGATTTGGGCCGGCAACCCCCATTTCCATCACGGCGGCATCGGTATCTTCATCAAACTGTACTAAATAATGAAGATTTCGTTCTAACGCATTATGACTAAGAAGCGTTTTCACGACCTTTTTGTCTCCAAGCATAGAAGCAATCATTTCCTTCGTCGTCGTTTTTCCTGATGTGCCTGTTACACCAATTACTGGGATGATAAATTGACTGCGGTAATACTTAATAAATGCCCAATAAGACTTCATAAGAGCTTCTACCTTAATGATGGTTACCCCTTTTCCGATAAACTTCAGAACTGAGGCATGTGAAGATACTAATGTACAGGTACTTAAATCTTTCGGAAGAGTAAAACGCTTTTTGGAATCAAAGAAAATCAAGGAGTGTTTTTTTATTTGGTGCCTCGGGTGGCTTACAACATGTTTAATTAACTGATGAGGATCTCCTGATACCACAGTCCCCTGCAAAACCGGAAGCACCTGATCAACTTGCAATGTTTTCATGAGTACCCAACTCTCTTTTTATCATTTGGTATTATCTTATTTCCAAGCGATAAAAAGCGTTTCATTAAAACCACCCATTTTACATTTTGGTTCATCCCTGCACAGACCATT
>NZ_JAZVJO010000282.1:0-4298 GCF_059453735.1 Peribacillus sp.
AGCAATATTCATTTATTTTTACGGTTTTTTGATATAAAAAAAGGAAGAAAGGCGGGTGTAATATTAGAAAAAGGTCGGATTGTAGGAGAAATGATAATTATTTATAAGCTTTTTAATTACATAAAAGTCTCTTACTAGGCCAAATTAATCTACTGCGGTTCTATCTCTAAAAACAAAAAAATCAGTACCTGTTCAGTACTGATCGTCTACTTCTATAGGGATAGTTTTTTACTTAGTGCTGCTTGTGGAATTTCTTGCAGCTCCTCTGGATTCCCTACCAGTTTATAGATTGACTTTGCCTTACTAGTGTATAATGTCGACTCTGCGTAAATGTTATTTGTAGATTTACTCGATTGTGAAGGATGTTTTTGTTGGTTAAAACGCAACGCTTTTCCACGTAATTCTTCCAAAGATATACCATGAGAGTGTGCTGCTGCTAGTGCTTGTAACAATTGTTCTACGGTCTGTTTAGATGCTGCACTAGGAAGCGCCTGTAAAGGTAGAAAACGGCGATGTGTACGCTCCTTTGTATAGATAATCCATCCCTCGTTATCTATAAACCAAGCAGCCCTCCCAGAACTAATTGCTCGATCAATGACTGAGTTTTCTTCAGTTGAGATGACGATTACCTCTGCTTTCGCCGTTTGTGATAATTCCTCAATATATACATCATTCGCATTCAGAATACACGTTCCTGTTTCGATCACCATTTCGGCGACCAACGATTTCATTCTTACATCTTCAAGTTTCTGGTTTTCAATAGTAGAATACATGCTTATAATTCCAATATCACAATTACAAAATGGAAGTCCCTCATCAATGATAGTTTTCGAATTCAATTCTATTACTGCTAGATCCACGAAAGGATTAGTCAATATCGAACCAGGGTCTTGATCAGGCTGAGGTTCTCTATCTAATGATCGGTCTTTGTACATTACTCCCACTTTAACGTCATCCTTTTCAAGGATGTATTTTAACAGTTTGGTGGTTAGGTTATCGCTGCTTTCCCCAATCATTGCAATAACTGGAATCACCGCATCTTCTCTATTTGTAAATAAATAATCGATAATCGCCCTCCCCGCATCCCGTGGTTTCCCTTCAACGGGATAATGATGCATTCGAATGTTTGGATTTGCATGAACGTCACTAATGATTATTTCACCCAGCGGGGCAGAAATATCTTGACAGATAATATCTACTCCCGCGATATCAAGACCAACAGCCTTAGCAGCGGTAATACCAAGCTTCTCAATAGATGGATGTACTTGGTCGGTTATATCAACCGCATGACCACCAGTTTCTATATGAACATCTCCCATTACCTGTATAACTTGACCATTCGATGGCACAGATTGCAGAGAGAGTTCACTTTTTTCTAGGAAACAGGTCAAACTATGATCAAGAGGAATCTTTGACATCGGTTTATTAAGTCCTTCTCCTCTTAATGGGTTTTTATTTTCTTCTTCAATCAATTGCTGGATCGTATCCTTTCCATTCCCAATGATGTATGGGGCGACACGATGACTTGCAGCTGCCATCTTACCATCAATAATAAGCAAACGAAAATCATTCCCGGTATAATGGCGCTCTAATAGATATGTCTTGATCCGGGGATCCTGGCAGTTAACCACATTAAATAGCTCTTGCCGATTTTTTATATTAGTGATTGTTTTACCTAAACGTCTCTCAAGCGGTTTGATAACCAGTGGAAAACCTAAATAATCAGCACCGCTGAATATCTCCTCAATCGTATGAACAATGAGTCCATCGGGAACGGGCAGTTGAACCAATCTTAGTAAATCCTTTGTAGATTGCCTATTTGAGGCGTTTTCAACAGAAATATATTTTGTTTCACTGGTAATAGTCCCTTTAACATATTTCTGTTTAGAACCCGTACCTAAGCGAAGCATCTCTGAGTCCATTCGATTAACCGGAATTAATGCATGTTCCGCCGCATTATATATTGCTTCAGTACTATGATTAAGCTTATATGTAAGATATAACCTTGCTGTATGATCTATATACTCCTTAAGCTCAACTGGGCTCTGATTATTTATTAACCTATTCACCAACTCCAATGCGGCTTTAAACGCATATATTCCTGAATGCGTCTCTTTATATTCGTAAATCACCTCGTATATTCCTGTATTATTAGTCATAATTGTCTTACTGCTGCTAACATCGATTCCAGCAGCTTGCTGAATGATGATTGTCAGATGTTCAAGAATAGGGCCCATTAAGATCCCGCCCTTCAACCGTTTGCTTAACTTCTCTTGATATTGCCGGGAAATGTCGTGTTCTGAATCAGACAGGCAGGCACGCAGGAGCTTCGTAAACCCTGGGAGTGAATCCGAAGATTGGTATTCCAGGTCTCCTACATCAAGTTCAATACATATCGAGGGTTTAATTGAATAAAGACTTGGACCCTTATAATAGTTGACTCGATTAATCTTCATCACTTTATCTCCTTTTACGTTTCAATTTTATGAGGGCATGATTGACTACCATACGCTTATCCGATTATATTCTGATATGAGGATGCATATTCGAAGTAATAGTATATCTATTTTACCACTTCCTTCCTTCCCTAAAACTCATATGACAATACCTCTCAATAACTTACAGTTTCCCTTATAGATACAGATTTTTAATACCAAAAATAAGACAAGTTTCTTAACCCACACATTTATTTGTTTAGGTTTAGAGATATTGAGGAAAAGTAACAGTATTACAAAATAAGGGAGTGGCTGTTATGGAACAATCTCAAGTAAAAGATAAAATACTTAAGGTATTAAAAGAAGATTTTGTTGGCGTCCTTTCTACGGTCGAGAATGATAAACCATATTCACGCTATATGACTTTCTTCAATGACGAATTAACATTGTATACCGCTACAAGTGCAGAGACGGAAAAAGTAGATGAAATTGAAAAAAACCGAAATGTTCATATCTTATTAGGATATAACGGTGAAGGATTTGGCGATTCATACGTAGAGATCAGCGGAACATCTGAGGTAAGTGATTCGCCTGAATTAAAGAAAAAGGTCTGGAATGAGCATCTAAAAAGCTGGTTTGATGGACCTGAAGACCCAACCTTTGTCGTTTTACAGATTAAACCTTCTACGATAAGGCTGATGAACAATAATGGAGAACCACCTGAGGAACTTACTCTATAATTTTGACATCATTGAAAAAGGCCTGTCCAAGTTTTTTGGGCAGGCCTACTTCTTAAACTAAATCCGATTGAAGATAATAATACAGTAAATCTGCTGTATGGCGAAGTGAAGAGATATGAGTTCGTTCTAATGCATGAGACGCATCGATGCCTGCACCAATTAAGCCATGTACAATATCATAACCTGCCCGAATGGCAGCAGAAGCATCTGAGCCATAGTAAGGATATATATCAACTTGGTAATCCACGTTATTATCCTTAGCCAGCTGCACTAGATGCTGACGCAAACGATAATTATAAGGCCCAGATGAATCTTTTGCACAAATGGATACACTGTATTCATCAGTTGCTTGCCCATCTCCTATGGCCCCCATATCAACAGCTAAATATTCAACCGTTTCAACGGGTATGTTCGAGTTTCCTCCATAGCCTATTTCTTCATTATTTGATATCAAGAAATGAGTTGTATACGGTAATACAAGATCCTTTTCTTTAATCAGTCCTATTAAATGCAAAAGAATCCCGACACTTGCTTTATCATCCAGATGTCTTGATTTAAGAAAGCCGCTTTCCGTTTCCTCTACTCTAGGATCAAAAGAAATAAAATCTCCAACAGATATACCCAACTCTTCGGTATCTTTCTTTTTCCTCACTGGTTCATCCAAACGTACCTCCATGGTAGAATCATCCCTTTTTGCTTCACCAGCATTTTTATAAACATGTACTGATGTTTGATTAACGAGGATAGTACCTGTAAATACCTTACCGTCAGCAGTATGAATCTTACAATATTCTCCTTCTACCGCATTCCATCGGAATCCGCCAATCATGGTCAACTTCAACCTTCCATCCGGTTTAATTTCCTTCACCATTGCACCAAGCGTATCTACATGTGCGGTTATTAACCTGTGTTTATCCTGATTGTCCCCCTGAAGTGTAGCTAATAATGCCCCTTTATTTGTAATCAGGTATGGCACGTTCTTACTTTCCAAAATGTTTGCGACAAAAGCGATTACATCTTCTGTATAACCTGATGGACTTGGAATAGAAACCAAGTCTTTTATGTAGGTAACAATCTCTTGTTCATTAATTACTGACACACCGTCATCTCCCTCTTCATATGT
>NZ_JAZVJO010000283.1:0-2088 GCF_059453735.1 Peribacillus sp.
GGCGTATTCCTGACTTCTGTATAGGTCATCACTGAGCTGAATCAAAAAGAAGCTCGTATCCAGTTTTTTAACAAATGGCGGAAACATTCCAAAGCCAAGTGATGTCAACAGCATAAATACAGATAATACAAGGAGCATTTCAACTAACGTATAACCCCTTGATCCTAATCTGGTATTGCTACTTTCCGTCGCTTGCAGCAACAACGGATACCTCTCCCTTCGCATTAATAGACACTTCGGATTTATTTGGACAGGAAGTTTGCTTTAAATACCCTTCTGAAGCCAGCTCTGAGATACTTGTCGGCAGCACGTTTTTGTCAATTTGGTAGGCTTGAACCTGTGATTGCACCATCTTAACAAACGCCTCGCACCCCTTTTCTTGGATGGAAGACTGGTTCTTCGTAATATTTGGAACCGTAATGATTAATAGAATGGAAATAACCATTAATACGACGAGCATTTCAATTAATGTAAATCCTTTTTCATTTTTTACTCTTTTCATTATTTTTCGCAGCATTACGATTCCTCCTAGTTAAATATCTTTCATTAAAGAAAACATGGGTAATAAAACAGCCAGGTAGATGGAAATGACCAGGATGCCGACAAATGAAAATAAAGCAGGCTGGACGATTCTCATCGCCAATGTCATCCTCTCTTCAATCTTTTCCAATAGATAACGGCTGTAATGAAACAATTCTTGATCCAGACGACCATATTTCAAACCATTTGCGGCGACAATACTAAAATTTTTATCAAAGTACGGCATCGCTTTTAGAATGTCCTCAAGGGGCTTTCCTTCTGTCAGCTCATTTTTAATAATTAAACAGAGATTCTTATAAAAAGGCTGCTGCTGATTTTCTGAAAATAATAAGATACTTTCTTTCAATGACAACCCGCCCGAAAGAAGGCTGCTAAATTGACTTGCAAAAAATTGAGTTTCATACAGTTTAATGAATGGACCTAATATGGGGATTTTTAAGAGTAAAAGGCGGCGTTTAAGGGGCGAAAGTTTCATATACCAGAATTGTCTGAGGAGTACACCAAGTATGACCGCCGCTCCTAGGAGATACGGCAGGTAAGAAAGGAAAGACGAGGCAAGTCTGACGAATGCTAAAAAACCATTTTCTTTAGCGTCCATTGAAGAGAAAAGAACTTCGAACTGCGGCAGCAATACGCCTTGCAGCATGTAAAACGCCCCTCCAACAAAAAGAAGCAGTAATACGGGATACACTAACAGCTTTTGGATTTTCTCCATATCAGAAGATCGTTTCTCCCAATAGGTGCCTGCCTCCTTCAGTGCACGTGATAGATCGCCATATTGCTCGGCATAATAAATAAAACTAATGAGCTGTGGATGAAACTTTAATGCGGTTAAGACTGCATAAAATGGATAACCCCTCATCAACTCTTCTACCGCTTCATCCAAGTCCAGTCTTTTCTTTTTGGTTTCTTGAAATTTAAGAAACTGGATTCCGTCGGAGAGCGAATAACCATACTCAAGCAATTCCCCTAGCTTTAATAGAAACGAAGCCTGTTCGGTCATTTTCCATTTACTTCGTTTCATGTTCATACACCAGTCGTTCATATTCTTCCGCTTCGATGTATCCGAAAGCGATGGCCTTACTAATTTCATGTTTTAGCTGCCTATATCCTGCCTGATGCGTCTCACCCTTGGCTGCCTTTAAGGCTTCAATCAGTTCTTTTCCATATAGTAATTCATAGACACTTGCCCGTTTAGCACGTTTTTGACCCATGCATTCTGGGGTGCACCCACTGCTACCGCAGCTAGGACAGTGTAATTCAACCAGTGTTTGTGCAGTTATGGCAATTAGGGTTTGTTCAACTTCATTCCAGCTAACACCGAATTCAAGCAAGCGGTAAATAGCTCCCTTTGCGTCTCTAGTATGCATGGTTGTAAGAATTAAATGACCTGTCATGGCTGCCCGGACGGCAATCTTGGCCGTTTCCGCATCGCGAATTTCACCAACCATGATAATATCAGGGTCATGTCTTAAAGCGGCTTTTAGTCCGACAGAATAAGTAATTCCTGCTTTTTCATTAATTTGTACTTGGAGAACATTTTCTGAT
>NZ_JAZVJO010000284.1:0-4339 GCF_059453735.1 Peribacillus sp.
CATAATTAACGTTAAATATGATTCAAAGTATGCTTCTGTCAATGTACCTGCATGATGAATGGTCATGTAATCACCTTTCTTGTGTTAAGGAAGGGGACAAGGTTGTTTTCTACTTCTCTGCCTGAATAATAGCGGACACGATATACTCATCCACTTTATGATCAGGGGCCCATTCTTTAATAAATTCTTTTGAATCGTCTTTTGGTTCTATGGAAATATTCTTGAATCCTGCTTCTGACAACATAGTTGTTAAAACTGCCATCGACGAAGCGCCTGAAATGCATCCAGAATATAGATTCATATCTGATTGTAAAGATGATGGCAAATCCGCTGTAAGGATTACATCAGAGATGGCTAGACGCCCACCTTTTTTTAATACACGGTATGCTTCTTGGAAAACGCGTTGTTTATCGGGTGAAAGGTTAATAACACAGTTGGACATGATTACATCCACATATTCATCGGCAACTGGTAAGTTTTCAATTTCGCCTAGTCGAAACTCAGTATTGGTAAAGTGATTCTTTTCTGCATTGTTCCGAGCCTTACTAATCATTTCTGGGGTCATATCTACGCCGATGACTTTTCCCTCAGTACCGACTTTTGGCGAAGCTAGGAAACAGTCAAATCCCCCACCGCTGCCCAAATCTAAAACAATTTCGCCTTTTGTTAAATTAGCAATCGCTTGCGGGTTACCACAACCTAAACCCATATTTGCACCATTTGGAATGTTTTCTAGCTCTTCTACTGAATAACCCATTTTTTTAGAAATTTGTTGGACCGAGATATTGTTATCCTCTTCAGGTGTGCAGCAACTAGGCGCACAACAACTGTCATTATTTACGACTCGTAATGCAATTTTTTTGTAATTTTCCCTCACGTTTTCACGGATGTCATGATCTTTCATTTCACTCATCTACAAGTCCCCCTACCATTTATTATCTTCCATTTACTCCTATTTCTTGATATGTTATTGTTCTAATTTATAAGATGATGGCTTGAACAGTGCAATAGGTTTCATAGGTTCCATCTATTTTGTCTAACAACAAGAATTGTTGTTATATCCGTTTAAGATAATCCCCATCTCTCCGTTTTCTTCTTCTACATCAATGGTCACATTTGTTAATTGGTCCTTCATATCAGCTTGCATGGCAATGTTTAGTCCGCTTACTTGCTCGACAACATCATTTTCTTCTGCTTCTTGTAAAGCCACGCTTACATTCACTCCGCAACAGCCCTCTACTCCAAAGAAACGAAGGGTAGAGACGTTATTTGCTTGCATGATTTCCTGGATAAATACTTTTGCTTGTTCGGTCATTTTCATTAAGGGTTCCTCCTATATGGTTAAAAGTTGATGTAATCCTTCAATCCCTTTTGGCTCCTCAATGCTCCATGGGATGATGGCAAATTGTCCGTTAGACAAGCCGTGCACTTTCTGAATCCATACCTGTTCATTTTTTGCTCTTCTCACTAATACAGGATCTTTCGTTGATGTCATAGAAAAACTTTGATTCACTACCCACCAATGGGTAGAAATATTGGCTCGTTGGAGATCTTCCTCTAAACGACTAGCTTCGAGGACGGGCGTTGCTTCTGGTAACGTGGTAATAATGACACTGGTATGATTTTTATCACGCAGTTTTGGCAACAAGCTCCGAACCGATTCAGGAATATCTCCTGACGAACGTGAAATTTCTTTGTTATACGCTTCCGATGCATCAAGCAAGAGAAGGGTATGCCCAGATGGGGCTGTATCGATAACGACCAGTTGGTCTTTAGACTGTTCAATCACTTCTGCAAAAGCTCTAAAGATCGCAATTTCTTCTGTACACGGAGATTCTAAATCTTCCTTTACAAAGGACACCCCATCTTCATCCAGCGTCTCCCTTGCTTTTGCTAACACTTCTTCCTTATACGCATAGACAGCTTTCTTTGGATCAATACTGCTGATCGTTAAATTCTCATGCAGGACATTTCCATCAAACGTCCAAGCAAGATGAGCGGCAGGATCGGTCGTGGTTAAGTGTACCTTTCTTCCTCTTTCAGCTAACCCCAATGCAAGTAATGAAGCCACCGTAGTTTTTCCTACTCCACCTTTTCCCATCGTAAAAATCACTTTTTGAGGGTGGGTGTCATAAAACGCTATCAGATCATTAATTGTATGATAGGGAATTTCTTCATTATCTGTACTGGATTCTGGCATTTCAAAATCATGGACAAGCCATTTTTCCATTTGGGGAAGCCCTGTAATGGAAAAAGGGGCAAGCGGTAAGTAATACAGTGGATAGTGAGCAATTGCTGCTGGCACACTATTTACTGCTTGTTGTTGTCTTTCATACAACGCTTTCGCATAAGGATCACTTAAGGCAGTTTGTTCAAATAGACCATTGATGATGACTTGTTGGTTGACGATGCCTATCTCTTTTAATTCTTGCGATGCACGTGCCGCTTCAGCAAGCGGACTATTTTCTGGCCGACTGACTAAAACAAGTGTCGTCAATTTTTCGTCAGACAGTACCTTTACCGCCTCACTGTACATCTTTTTTTGATTTTCTAGCCCTGCTAACGGGCCGAGACAAGAAGCTCCATTGGTATTCTCTTCTAAAAAGCCAGACCACGCTTGCGGAAGTTGTAATAAACGAAGCGTGTGGCCTGTTGGTGCCGTATCAAAAACAATGACATCATATTCGTCAGTGATGCCTGGGTCTGTTAAAAGAGTAGAAAACTGGTTAAACGCTGCGATTTCTACGGTACAAGCACCTGACAGTTGTTCTTCCATTGTGGCAATGACTGACTCAGGCATTTTTCCTTTATAAGGCCCCACAAGGCGCTCTTTATATTCAGCAGCTGCTTGTACGGGATCTAAATTTAAAGCGAATAAATGAGTCGTTCCTCGAACCAAAGTTGGTTTATTGAACAATGTTTGCCCAAAAACATCTTGTAAATTAGAAGCTGGATCTGTACTAATGAGCAGTACTTTTTTCCCTTCCTTGGATAAAGCAAGGGAAAGAGAACTTGCGACAGAAGTTTTACCAACTCCACCTTTTCCAGTGAAAAATAAAAACTTTGTCTTAGGAAAATGTTCTCTCGTAAATAACTGCATCTTATTCACCTCCTTTTTTCACGTTTAATAACAGTCGAACTTTAGGTTTTTGGCTTAATTCACTTGCTGATAATCCCGTCCACTGCTCCAACTCTTCATTCGTCGGATACTCTCCTGTCATCATCACCTCATCATCTACCATCACAATGGGTAATACCTCTGGTCCTTTTTCATTCAATAAGGCATGTACTTCGCTTTGATTAATAAACTCATCTGTATCGTTTGTTAAGTTAAAGCGTTGTACAGGGTACTTCTTACTTTCTAAATTTTTCACCACCACAGACATACGTAATAACTCTGGGTCTACTGACGGACCACAAACTCCTGTGGAACAACACATGGCTGGATCATATATTTGTATTTTTTTCATAAAGAATCATCCCTTCTGAATATAATCATTTGCTTATATAGCCATGATAGGGAAAGCCGCGAGGATACTCACGGCTTCATCTTATTTTATACGCCTGTTTTCGCGAAACGTTCAATTCGTTCGCCAATTTCATCACGAACACGTTGAAAGAATGCCCATTTTTCTTCTTCTGTACCTGTTGCTTTCGCTGGGTCATCAAAGCCCCAATGTTCACGCCTAACGTGTGAAGGGGTCATTGGACATTTGTCTGCTGCATCCCCACATAATGTTACAACTAAATCTGCGTTATTTAAAATATCAGCATCAATGATGTCCGAAGTTTGATTAGTAATATCCAATCCTATTTCATTCATTGCCTTTACCGCGTTGGGATTTAATCCGTGTGCTTCAATTCCTGCACTCAGAACTTGCCATTCGTTTCCTAAGTATTTCTTCCCCCAGGCCTCAGCCATTTGGCTTCTACATGAGTTTCCTGTGCATAAAAAGTAGAGTGTTTTTTTAGTCATGTTGTTAATCTCCTTTGATAGTAACATTATTTAATGAATGATGAGTAACCAAATATATAAGCCAACTAACGTAATGAATAATGTTGGGATGGTTAAAATGATGCCTGTTTTAAAGTACGTTCCCCATGAAATTTTGACCGCTTTTAAGGAGAGGACATGTAGCCACAGTAACGTAGCTAATGAACCAATCGGTGTGATTTTCGGTCCTAAGTCCGAACCGATGACATTGGCATAAATAAGGGCTTCTCTAAGTACGCCTGTGGTATTCGTGTCTGATATGGCAATGGCATCGATCATCACTGTTGGCATATTATTCATCAGGGATGACAGGATGGCTGCAATGAAACCCATTCCCATCGTTGC
>NZ_JAZVJO010000285.1:0-10915 GCF_059453735.1 Peribacillus sp.
AAAGAGATGAAAAAAATCAGAACTTCCAGTTAGGAGTTCTGATTTTTTATAATGTCTTATTCAACAAAAGTTACCAGTTAGTGAAAATATGGTATTACTTTATGGTTTTATTCTTATAACAGATAGGATGCCGATGATGACAGCAATAATATGCGTCAGTAAAAAAGTGTAAACATTAAAATATATACTATTTGTGTATTGATTAAACCAACCAAATCGATAAATTTTAGAGTCAGGGTCAGAAGGTGTGCCACCTAACGCAATTATCAACTCACTTGTATAATTGACGATTGAGAGTATCAATAATGTGCAGGAAATAAGGGCTAGGGTTAATAGGGCTAAACTTATTTTCCTTTTCAATTTGTTGTATGATATTTCCCTTGATATTTTATAAGTTAAAAAATAACTCAATATAAAAATAGGTGAGAAGAGCATCATAATCAAAATACCAAGATTTCCATTACCTGACCATACATCAGGATTAATTGTAAACATATTTTCTATGAGATAGAAACCAATTACAGAAAGCTGAATACTTATGAAACAAAAAAAATATTTTTTTCAATAAACCACCTCTATTAAATTATACTAAACTGCTCCTTTATTTGAATAAGCGACAATGTTTATATGGCAAATTTAGATAATCTAAGTGTACCATTTGTTTCTATATTTCGTATTAGTTACCTATAATCATTTCTTTCATACTGGATACAAGGCTGGACTTCGTATTGACATCAACGAATTCTACGAGAGCTAGATCTCACCTCAAGTGAATCAATTGAATTTGCTAAATTAAATGCAGGAGTCGTCACAGCCATCCCGTACGAGTATCAATCCATACTTACTTAGGCCTTAAAATATTTGAGGATATTGAGGAAAGGTATGATAATCCAACAGAAGAAATGAAGAAGCTTGGGATTCAAGCCAAATCGGGCCGGGAAAAAATGGTTGAGGTTCGTGAAATTGAATCTGATATTTCATTCATTCGAAACTATTTAACGAAAGACTTGGTGATGCGTGAGGATCTGTATTTGTTTCAAAAGCAGGGAAAAGACTATAAGATCGTGGATAAGCAATGGGAAAAGGTTCGTGATCAGTTAGTAGGGATGAGGGTGAACGGCGGTTTTCCTTATATCACCGTTAACGATGGCGACTATCAGCGTAAAGGTGAAATATATCCAAAACATTGGTATGAAGACATTGAACTAGACCTGAAATACTTAGAAAAGGTTATGCCGTATATATACCAGCTTTGGGGTCGGCCCGTTCATCTAGAATCGGTGATGGAAAAGAAAGAGATTTTATTCTCGTATGACGGGAAGAGTATTCATCGTAAATATTTGTGAAGCTGACATGAAGGGCCGGGATTCTCTGGTCTTTTTTATTTTAGGGAAAAATTACCATTGAATAGGCAAATAGACTGGTATACGATTATAAAATGTTAAATATGGAAGGGAAGTAATTATATTGAAAAAAATATCAACGGTATTATTATCACTAAGTTTAGTTCTTGGATTTTCTTTCAGTGCCTCGGATGTAGCTGAAGCGAAAGGCGAAGTTAAGAAATTCAGTAATTGTAAGGCGATGAACAAAGTCTATAAAGGTGGAGTGGCTAAGACAAAGAACACGAAAAACAAAGGCGGCAAAACAACGTATAAACCTTATGTATCAAAAGCTTTATACAATGCCAATACAGGTAGAGATCGGGATAAAGATAATATTGCGTGTGAGCGTTAATTTAGTATTGAAGGGACTCTTTTCTAAGGTCCTTTTTTTGTATTCAATAATTACATACCCGTAGCGGTAATAAACTTTTTACGAATGCGTCTAGACGGGAATACGCTTGACCTAGACGGGATTATGGCAGATTCAGACGAGAATATGCGAACCTCAGACGGGAATAACTACTAGTTCTGCTTGAAATTCAACGAAATACCACCCCAAGGATGTGAGCTGGTTCAAGCGAATCCATTGACTATATAAGTATTCACTTATATCATGATTTAAGGTAACTTAAGATAAAAAGGAGGGGGCTCATGCCATATCAAATCAAAGTATTGAAACGACTGCGGCTATATTAAAACTATTAGGTCATAAGACACGGTTAACAATGGTTAAAATTATGTCTGAACACGAATGTTGTGTGTGTGTTAATTTGTAGATTTGTTTGAGATGTGTCAACCCGCAATTTCTCAGCATTTACGAAAAATGTAGGATAGTGGATTGGTGAAAGAACCAAGAAAAGGACAAGGGGGTTTCTATTCGTTATATCTAGATCATCTGAATTATTTTTTCGTTCTAACCGTTATTCAGGCAGTATCTAGTAACAAGTGAAATTAAAACATGGTAAACGATTCACTTGTTACTAAGCAAATAGGAGGATTATCAGCATTGAGTTCAGTTATAGCAGCGATTATTATTTTTCTTTTAACTCTTACATTAGTTATTTGGCAGCCTAGAGGATTATCGATTGGGTGGTCAGCTTGTGGAGGTGCGGTTCTTGCATTACTTGTGGGAGTCGTAGATTTTCATGATGTATTTGAAGTAACACAGATTGTTTGGAATGCTACGTTAGCTTTCATCGCTATTATTATTATTTCTCTAATCTTAGATGAAATTGGTTTCTTTGAGTGGGCTGCACTGCATATGGCGCGAGCAGCTAAAGGAAGCGGAGTGAAAATGTTTGTATATGTCAGTATACTGGGAGCATTTGTTGCAGGATTGTTTGCAAATGATGGGGCTGCACTCATTCTGACACCGATTGTACTGGCAATGGTCCGAAATTTAAAGCTGGAAGATAAAATGATTTTTCCTTTTATCATTGCGAGTGGGTTTATTGCAGATACCACATCACTTCCGCTCGTAGTCAGTAATTTAGTTAATATTGTTTCTGCTGACTTTTTTGGAATAGGATTCATTGAATTTGCATCGAATATGATTATTCCAAATTTATTTTCATTAACAGCGAGTATCTTAGTCTTATATCTTTATTTTAGAAAGAGTATTCCCAAACAATATGATATGGGAGAGTTAAAGAAGCCAGTCGACGCGATAAAAGATATCAGGATGTTCCGGTTATCAGGTATTGTACTGGCTATCCTTCTTATCGGGTACTTTAGCAGTGAGTATATTCATGTTCCTGTTTCGTTCATTGCAGGTGTCATTGCAATTTTTTTCTTGTTAATGGCGCGACGCAGTGCAGCAGTAAATACAAAAAACGTTCTAAAGGGAGCTCCTTGGAACATCGTCTTCTTCTCTATTGGTATGTATGTAGTCGTGTATGGACTGAAAAATGCAGGGTTGACCGATGTGCTGGCAGATGTTATTCAGTTGGCAGCTGATCAAGGATTATTCGTTGGAACACTTGCTATGGGCTTGATCGCAGCTATCCTCTCATCACTGATGAACAATTTGCCGACAGTGATGATCAATGCGCTTGCCATTGATCATACAGCAACTTCTGGAGTTATTAAAGAAGGACTTATCTATGCCAATGTGATTGGCTCGGATTTAGGCCCAAAAATCACGCCGATTGGTTCTTTGGCAACTTTGTTATGGCTTCATGTCCTAAAAACAAAGGGTGTTGTAATTTCGTGGGGTACGTATTTTAAAACGGGTATCATTATTACGATTCCAGTATTACTTATCACCTTAATTGGGTTGTATTTACGATTACTCATCGGCTGAAATAGACAAAAAGATAACACAAAAAAAGGTTTGGATGAATCATATCCAAACCTTTTTTTGTTTTTTGGCAGAGATACTTTTTCAATGAAAGAATTTTCAGAGCTGTGGCCCTATTTTTGAAAGGGGATGAAATCTGGCGGGTTTAATGGAAAGCGTAATATTAGGGAGATATAATACGGCTATAAAGCATAGCTATTATTATATGAGAAAACTTTTACTAGAGGAGGAATAGGTATGAACAATTTCTTTGAGAAAGCTCAACAGTTTGGAAAATCTTTTATGCTCCCTATCGCTGTGTTACCTGCTGCTGGTTTGTTATTAGGAATTGGTGGGGCATTATCAAACCCCAATACGGTTTCGGCATATCCATTTTTAGATATTGGCTGGCTTCAAGCAATTTTTACGATTATGAGTTCAGCTGGTAGTATCGTCTTTAGTAATTTACCCATAATTTTTGCGGCTGGTGTAGCAATTGGACTTGCCCGCTCAGATAAAGGGACAGCAGGTTTAGCTGCTATGATCGGGTACTTTGTAATGAACAGCTCGATTAATGCATTACTGTCCATTACAGGAGATCTTGCTGAAAATAATTTGGCTGGTGCCGGACAAGGAATGGCAGTGGGCATCCAAACGCTAGAAACAGGGGTGTTTGGAGGGATTGTCGTAGGGATTGTCGCAGCTTTATTACATAATAAATATAACAAAATCCAACTGCCTCAAGTGTTAGGATTTTTCGGAGGTTCTCGTTTTATCCCGATAATTGTATCATTTACATCCATCCTTGTAGGAGTTGTTTTATTTATCGTCTGGCCGTATTTTCAATTACTAATTAATCAATTAGGTTCACTCGTCACAAGTACGGGTACGATTGGAACATTGTTATATGGTTTTATTCTTCGCATGCTTGGGCCTATGGGTTTACACCATATCTTCTATCTTCCTTTTTGGCAAACCGCTTTAGGTGGATCAATGGAAATTGGCGGGCAGATTATTAATGGTACTCAGAACATCTTTTTTGCTCAACTAGCCGATCAAGAAACCGTGAAATATTATGAAGGTGTATCCAGATTCATGTCTGGCCGGTTTATAACGATGATGTTCGGACTTCCAGGTGCAGCGTTAGCCATCTATCATTGTGCTAAACCTAAGAATAAAAAAATTGTCGCAGGTATTCTATTATCAGCAGCCTTAACATCTTTCTTAACTGGAATAACAGAACCGCTTGAATTTAGTTTTCTATTTGTTGCCCCGCTTCTATACTTTGTTCATGCGATGTTTGATGGATTAGCCTTTATGATGGCTGATATCTTTTCTATTACAATCGGACAAACCTTTTCAGGAGGATTTATAGACTTCATCTTATTTGGTATTCTGCAGGGTATGGATAAAACAAATTGGATTTATGTAATTGTGGTAGGGATTCCATGGTTCTTTTTATACTATTTCTCTTTTAAATTTCTAATAAAGAGAAAAAATTTCAAGGTGTTAGGACGAGAAGATGATGAAAAAGCTGTTACGCAAGTAATGACTACTGATCGTGCGAAAACTATTGTCGATGGTTTAGGTGGTGCCGCTAATATTGATATAGTGGATTGTTGTGCGACACGACTGAGAGTCACGGTTAAGGATCATTTGGTAATAAATGACGAGCTTATTAAGCAAACCGGTTCAAAGGGAATTGTGAAAAAAGGAAATGGCATTCAAGTCATTTATGGACCACAAGTTACTATTATTAAAAATGAAATTGAGGAATACCTAGAATAGTAATCTTTTATAAGGACGTGTAAAACATGCGAAAATCTGTATTAAATCAAATGAATCAAGGATTAATCGTATCTTGTCAGGCATTAGAAGGGGAGCCTTTGCACAGTTCTTTCATTATGGGACGAATGTCTATCGCAGCCAAAGAAGGTGGAGCAAAAGGGATTCGAGCAAACTCAGTACCTGATATCTTAGAGATTAAAAGATGTGTCGATCTTCCAGTCATTGGAATCATTAAACAGGTTTATGGACAGAACCCGGTCTTTATAACACCAACGATGAAAGAAATCGATGCCTTAATGACAACGGGAGTAGAAATTATTGCTACAGATGCTACATCTCGTATCAGGCCAGACGGTAAATCTTTAGAACAATTTTATCAAGAAGTTAAAACGAAGTATCCAGAGGTTATTCTAATGGCAGATGTTTCAACTGTGGAAGAAGCCATATACGCTGATGAACTAGGATTTGATATTGTGGCTCCAACATTATATGGATATACGGATGAAACAAATGGCCTAAAAATTGATTCCAATAATTATAGAGTAATAAAACAAATTGTAAAAGAAGTGAAACATGCCAAAGTTTTAGCCGAAGGGAATGTCTTCACACCGGAAATAGCTCGTACCCTATTAGATATCAATGTACACGCAGTCGTAGTAGGTGGAGCCATTACTCGACCGCAGCAAATAACCAAACGTTTTGTTGAAGCAATGACAACTATCTGAACCCATTTCTTCTCTGTCTTTTAAATAGTGTTCTGTTTAAAATTCATAACATTCATATTTATAAAATAAATATCCTAATATAATAGACAAGTTGGTTAAGTATCCTTTAATATGAATGATAAGGAAATATAAACCTCTTAATATAAGTTAGGTGAAACAACATGGAATACTTAGGTGAGAATCTTCTACATGGAATAGAATGCAGCATGGAGAAGTTCACAAGGACAGAAAAAGAAATTGCTACCTATATAATTAAAAAGCCAACAGAAATCAGCGTGTTATCTAGTAGTCAACTAGCAAAGAAATTACATGTTTCACCTGCTACGATTACAAGATTTTGTCAGAAACTATCCTATTCAGGATTCAATGAATTTAAGCATGAACTAAAAAGATACGTAGATTTAAATATGAGACCAGGTTTGACGGCCGGTATTAAGCAAATTGATTATTTTGCTCAATTGTACCAAAATCATTTGGACATTATTGAGAATACCTTTCAAAATGTTGCTTATCCTGACATTCAGGAAGTGGTCCTTCTTCTTAATCAGGCAAAAAAAATTCATGTATATGGGATTGGAAATTCAGGGATAGCAGCTCAAGAATTTAAATCTAAATTTTTCCGAATAGGCTTGAATATTGAAACCATTACAGATCCGCATCAAGCAGCAATGGATGCCTCTCTTAGTACAAAAAAGAGTGTCGTTATAGGAATATCTCTGACGGGGGAGACAAAGGAAATTATTCGTGCTGTAAAGATAGCCAAGGCACAAGGTTCCTCAATCATTGTTTTCACTGGTGAAAAAAATTCTGAACTAAGTAAAATATCCGATATAACATTATTAGCAATGAATAAAAGCAATAGACATATGGGGCAGAATATTTCGCCGTCGCTCCCGTTTTTCTTGCTTTTTGATTTAATTTATACGGAGCTGATAACAAAGGATTATAAGAATCGAATGTATTTTAGGGAAAAGACCTTAAAGTCATTACAAGATGATGAATAGAAAAACAGCGGAAACGGGTACATATACTCAGTTTCCGCTGTTTTTTATTCGTTTGAAACCTAAAATAAAAATAGATAAATATGGTAATATAAAAAGACAGAAATGATTAGATTAGGGGAGGTTACCATTGCTGACTGAAATTGGGTTTACCCGTTTTAATGGTTATCCCTCATTGATAACTATTAGTATAAGTTTTTTGATCTTTGGACTGCTCTTCTATTTAATCTATAAATCTCAAATAGAGAAGACTCCGATTTGGAAGGCGGTTGTGGTTGTTTTAGTGGGGAAATTGGCTTTTTTTCTTGATATTCCTATACTTAGTCAACTTGTTCAATTCCCTATTTTGCCGCTTGGTGTTTGGATTCTCTATTGGATAATGAAAACAAAAGATAATGGAGAAAGCTGGCAGCGCTATCGGAAGTTTGCTTGGTTAGGCTTCTGTGTGAATTTTGTCTTTCTGGCTGTCTCTCTCCTCACTGTACCCGTGCACTCTTTCCTATTTCCTGCAGACGAAGCATCGACCTACATAGCTATGACGGAACATGCATCACTTATAGTTTCTCACCCATCTGGGGAAACGGCAGCGATTAAGAAAACGGAGCTAGGTAATCAATTGGGAAAAATGAAAGAAAGCAAGATAAAGAGTGAAAGTTGGTATTATGATATTGTTCATGAAGAAGAAAAAAACGAACGATTTCCTTATGTATTATTGGGGACAGAACCGAAACAGGGCAGTGGTTTGAAGCCGATCATTTTTATTGAAGAGGATGGAAAGGGATTATTGATCACCACTGGTCAGGAACAGCTCTATTTTCGCAGTACAGTCTCCGTTTTAGCGATTGGGGGACAAAAGAATGAGTAGAAAAAGGATTAACTTTGCAGCGGCTTTGCTGCTGAGTCTCATCATAACAGCTGTTTTTGTTTTAAACATGCCTCGAAACCCGGATTCATTCATCTCGAAAACAGCGGCTCTTAAACGGTTAAATGCTGTTATGGGGAATGAGGTATCGGAAATTCAAGAGAAAATGATTATTGATGAAAAACATGTTTTTCTCCCTTTTAAAACAAAGGAAGGACAGTATGGTGTCAGCTTTTGGGTATGGAAGAAAAATGAATGGAAAATGACGACTAGTGATAATGGTGGTGAGCCTAAGAAATGGGTCATCGGGAAAGGTGCTAAAGCGAAATCTTATATTGTTTATAATCTTCATCCGGATGATAAGATTAGTGAGATAGAGTTTTATTTACTAAAAGATAGAAACTTCCATGCATCAGCCGATGAATCCGATTATACACCTAGTATTCAAATAGAACATACAGCTATGCTTAATGAAATTTCCTATGGTGTTATTCCATATCCAGAGAGCTGGGTGTCATTAGATCGACTTTACCGCAAGCAAGAGACTTCTGCAATGAATGAAGAAATTAATCTATTTCCATTTAAAGAAGGTCTTAAAGTAGGTCACCAATTTTACGGCAGTAATGGGAAAGAAATTCATCCCAAGCTTACGCATGGAGACTTTGGCTACGGAAATGATAATAATGTGCATGACATCATGTATGTAGAAGGAATAGAGCTGGAATAACAATCAAGCATCCTTAATCGAGAGTTCAACCCTATTTCTCCTTTCTTCTTTCCCTTATACTGGAACCATGAGAAGAAGGGGTGAGGATGTTGAGTGAGAAAAAGCGTTTATGGAAAAAGCTTGTATGGCTGCATCATTCGAATGCTTGGATTTTTCTATTCCTCGCTGTCACAGGCATTATTCTCTATTTGCCACTATTACGACCAGTATTGACTGTGGTGCGTGTATGGATTCGTGATGTTCATATAATCATTGGTTTCCTTTCTTGTGTGGTTGTACTTTTGTATACGCCCGCTTTTAAAAAACATATGAAACAATTAGGCAAAAAAATGAATCAAAAAGTAAATGTATACATAGTTCTTTTTATTTTAGGAGGGCTTTTTAGTACAGGTTTTATCCTTACCTATCATCGGCAATTTCCGGTAGGTTGGAATGCTGCGGCACTTTTTTTGCATGACTTATTTACATGGGCAGGAATTCCATACGTGCTTTACCATGCTGTTTCAAGAAGTAAATGGATGAAACGTTTTCGAAAACAGAAAAAGAAAGATATGCCTTATCTAATTGAAAAAGAAAACCCAGTGATCAATCGAAGGAAGTTTGTTCAGATTGCA
Organism: Peribacillus sp.; assembly: GCF_059453735.1. NCBI lineage: Bacteria > Bacillati > Bacillota > Bacilli > Caryophanales > Bacillaceae > Peribacillus > Peribacillus sp. The sequence goes on from NZ_JAZVJO010000285.1 coordinate 9,381, forward strand.
GGTGGATCTGCCTTATTCTTAGTCACTGCCCCCTTTATCGTTAAACTAGTTAAACCTGGCTTCGTCCCTTGGACATTTACAAATGGTCAAAGTGAGTATCAAATGCTGCCGGAACCAAAAGCAGCCTATCCATTAAAAGGCGGGGCCGGCGATGGGCGGTTTCGTCCCTATACAGTAACGACCATCCCATCCTTCACAGCAGAAAATTGGTCATTTACGGTCGATGGACTGGTTGAGAGGCCGTTATCTTATACATGGAGTGAGTTCCTCGCACTTCCTCGGAAGGTACAGGTGAGTGATTTCCATTGTGTAACTGGCTGGAGTGTAAATCATGTTACGTGGGAAGGGATTCCTCTTCACGAATTTCTTGACCTAGTGGGTGTTCAGGAAGAAGCGACCTATGTCAAATTGTATTCAGGTGATGGCGTGTATACAGATTCATTGACATTGGATCAAGCTCATATGGAGGATATTATGGTAGCTTTACTTATCGATGGCGAGCCAATCGATCAGGATTATGGGGGTCCAGTACGATTAATTGTTCCAAAAATGTATGCGTATAAGTCTGTAAAATGGCTGACTCGAGTTGAATTGATCGCCGAAGATCATGTTGGTTATTGGGAACAGAGGGGTTACAGTAAGGATGCCTGGATATAGAGTTGTACAAGAAACTGCCTTTACTCTGGCAGTTTCTTTTATTTAGTAAAATAATCATATTGATTGTACTACAACGATGTTATACCCTTATAATAAGAATGAAAAATAAAATTTGGGAATCTGTAAGGTAAAAGAAAAATATGTACAGCTGATTAATCGGTGTACTTTTTTACTGCGCTCAGATAAAAAAGAGGAGGCTTCCTTAGTGGATTCAATTGTGCTTCAAATGATAGAAGCCTTCAAAAGCTTAGGGTATTTTGGAATTACATTGGCATTGACCTTTGAATTTATTCCGGCTGAAGTTGTTTTGCCTTTAGCTGGTTACTGGGTATATGAAGGAGATCGGACGCTTCTTTTAAGTATTTTGTTCGGTTCCATTGGTGGTGTTACGGGTCCCCTGACAGTGTATGCGCTAGGACGTTTTGGAGGCAGGCCACTTATCTTAAAATATGGTAAATACTTTTTGATTAAGGAAGCTCAAGTTGACAAAGCAGATGCTTTCTTTGAAAAGTACGGCGGAAGTATTGCCTTTTTCGGTCGATTTATTCCGGGGGTCAGGACGGCAGTTTCCTTGCCATGTGGGATGACGAAGATGAATGTTTGGGCATTCATGGGGTATACGTTCCTAGCGATGTTCCCAGTTACGAGTGTGTATGTGTATTTAGGATACCGTCTTGGACCCAAGTGGGAAGAAGCAGGTGTAATATTTTCAGCGTATGCAAATTATCTAATCATCCCTATTATACTGATTATCGTATTTATGTTTGTAAGGCATAGAAAAAATAAAACGAAGATCGTGAATAAGTAAATGCAGTAAGCTCTATAAGTGTCATACGTAACTTTTTTACATTAGAAAGAGGACTCCCCTAAACAGGGAA
>NZ_JAZVJO010000286.1:0-2237 GCF_059453735.1 Peribacillus sp.
AATTTATGAAAAAATCACTTTTTATAATGATATTGATGATGCTAGTTGTTGCAGGTTGTTCGGAAGGAAGCAGCGGATCAGGAAAGGATGATGTTGTAAAAATCGGCTCTTTGCATCCATTAAGCGGGGGCTTGGCAAATGAAGGGCAAGAAATGCGTGATGCCGTCCGGCTTGCTGTAGAAGAAGTGAATGAAAATGGCGGTATTAAGTCTCTTGATGGTAAAGAAGTTGAATTAATTGAAGCTGATCATGAAGGGGTTCCGGAAAAAGGAGTATCTGAAACACAGCGTTTAGATCGTGATGGAGTAGCCGGGATTATTGGAGCTTATTCAAGTGGTGTAGCTCTTCCAGCCACACAAGAAGCGGAAAAAGCACGTCTTCCATTTATTATAGACATTGCGTCTGTTGATGAAGTAACGGAACGTAATTTTAAATACACATTCCGGCTGCAGCCGCCTGCTTCTCAAATGGCCAATAACTTCTTGAAATACGGGCAGTTTATTAATACAAAAATGAATAATTCCATAAAAAACATCGTTCTTGTACATGAAGATTCAGTTTTCGGGACAAGCATCGCAGAAATTATCGAAAAAAAAGCTGAGAAGGAAGGGTTTAAGGTCTTGGCTACTTTACCTCATTCAGCCTCTACAGCAGATTTATCTTCATCCATTAATAAGATCAAATCTTTAAAACCCGATGCGATCATCGCTACGACATATTTGCGTGATGGAACATTATTGGTGAATGGATTAAAAGAAGCAAAATTCGTACCAAAGGCGATAATTGGTGTAGCAAACGGAGCATTTAGTAACGCACAGTTTATTACAGGCGATAAATCGATAAGTGAAAATATACTGGATGTAAACTATACGATCAATCCCCAAAGTGAATTAGCTGAAGATGTGAAGAAGAGATATAAAGAGAAGTTTAATAAAGAACTAGGGCCTAATGGAGCATACTCATACATGGCTGCGAAAGTTCTGATTGATGCAATTGAAAGAGCTGGTTCAACTGATAGAGCTGAAATTCAAAAGGCATTAACGGAAACAAAATTAAAAGAGCATATTCTGCCGCAAGGAATAATTGAATTTGATGAAAGTGGTCAAAACAAAAATGCTCAAGCTGTTTTGAATCAAATTACGGATGGTCAAACAAATGTTGTATACCCAGAAGATTATAAGAGTAAAGAATTTGTTAATCCAAGTAAATAACCCAACAAGGCAGGTGAAAACCTGCCTTGTTGTTAAAGGAGGAATACAATGTCGGTGAACTTGCTACTGCAATCTTTAGTAGACGGTATTTTAATGGGTGGGATTTATGGGTTAGTAGCAATTGGATTAACACTTATTTTTGGAGTTATGAAGATTATTAATTTCGCTCAAGGTGCTCTGTTAATGTTAGGTATGTATGTAACATATTGGTCGTTTGCTATATTGGGCATAAATCCTTATTTATCCATATTTTTAAGCGCAGGTGTCCTGTTCCTTGTTGGTGCTTTTATACAGAAAACAGTTCTTTCTAAAATGCTGGACGCGCCGGAGCATAATCAACTTCTTGTAACGTTAGGGATTATGCTGTTTATCGAAAACCTGGCTCTTGTTCTGTGGAGTCCAGATTTTCGAAGCGTGAAGGTCGAAGGGATGGCACAAACCTTAAGTATTGGAGCTATTGATATCAATTCGCCAAAACTAATAGCTTTTATTTTTGCAATCTCCCTTTCCATTCTGCTTTTTTGGTTTTTGAAAAGTACGTTCATTGGTAAAGCGATTCGTGCAACATCCATTAATCGCGATGGTGCTTCATTAGTCGGTATAAATACTGGAAAAATTAATTATATAGCATTCGGAATTGGAGCAGCGTTAGCTGGTGTTGCCGGCAGTTTAATTACACCATTCTTATATACCTCTCCTTCGGTCGGTGCTACTTTCATCTTGAAAGGATTTGTGGTGGTTGTTCTGGGAGGGTTAGGAAACTTTATAGGAGCTTTAGTAGGCGGATTGATTATCGGAATATCTGAAGCTATGGGTGGAGCTTTCCTGCCGGGCAGCTTAAAAGAGTTAATGACATATATAATTTTCATCATTGTTTTATTAGTTAGACCAAATGGTTTGTTCGGGGGGAAAGCAAGATGAGTAAAACAAATATAGCTCTAATAGTAGGCGGCATATTGTTTGTTATTTTCGCTTTTTTAACAGACGATCAATATTTTATGCATATAGCCATCCTGATCTTATATT
>NZ_JAZVJO010000287.1:0-6193 GCF_059453735.1 Peribacillus sp.
TCATTACCATTTCTCCGTAGAACATTAATGGTCGCTTCATTAATTTCACTAAACATGACATCCATGATACAGCCAGTCATAAAGGCAACTTCCGCTTTGCTTTCTCCTTTAGCTTTAAGAACTTGATCCTTCTTATATTTCTTTCGAACGGGTTTATTTACTTTCGGCATAATCGCTTCCATCTCAACCAAATGTTTAGGCATGATCTTCATCATCCCTGTTTTACGAATGGTAGTTTGCAAACCGCTTTTTTGGTAAAATCGGAGCAGACTTCCGACGGTATTCAAGCGGTTTTCATGAGGAAATAATCCCTGTAAAAACAATTTACTAAAGCTTCCCTTCCAACCTTTCAACGGCATAGCTAGACGAATCTGCCCCCGCGCCTCTTCAATCAACCCTCCAACATCAACATCCGCTGGACAAGCTGTTGTGCAAGCCCGGCAATCGAGACAAGCAAACACGGGATCGGAAAAATACTCATTCAACGCGATTTTTCCTTCAGCCACGCTTTTGATTAAATGGACACGTCCCCTAGGGGAATGCTGCTCTTGTCCGGTGATCTCATAGGTTGGGCATGATTCCAAACACATCCCGCAATGAACGCAATCATCCCACTTCTTTTCATCCGGATGGTCTTTAGCAAAATAATTACTTAAACTAGTTTCAGCACATGCTGGACTGGATTTCACTGCCGACTGAGTCGTCATTCCTAGATCCCTCCTACGTATCTTTTTTCATTAAGAACGTTATTCGGATCAACTTTTGCTTTAATGTTTTGCAGTAAGAAAAAGTAGGAAGGATTTTCATCCCAAATATTGATCTTCAATCGCTCTGAAAATGGTAGATGTTTAACAATCGCATAACCGCCTTTGGCTGAGGTAAGCTTTCTAATATCTTGGATCGCTGAGAGAATTCGATCATATTCTCCATAAAGGTAGACTTGACTAATCCCATGTCCCAGTCCCCCATGAGCAAGTATATGAAATTGGTCGCTGTCTAGCTTCTCAGTTACTTCAAGCAATTCAAGTACATCCATATTTTCAAGTCCTACTTTTAGAACTGCTAATTTGATTTGATTTTCAGCGTTCATTCCCGAGTACAATTCATAAAAAGCATTCCAAAACAAGTGTGCATCTTCCTGCTGGAGGATAGAGAAAGTGCCCCCTTCAGGCTTCAAATTTTCCAGATAGGTAGTTTGATAGTGGACAGAACTTTCAACATCCTCGAATTGAATAGCTACTGTGTACTCCCTTTGACCGGTCAACTTCGCTGCAAGAGAAGGGCTAAGAAGTTCAAGGGTAACAGGCTCCATTAACGAATCAAGCACACTCACAACAAACTGTTTAATCACATCTCGATTTCCTTCTGGGAAAGAGATTAAAACAAGACTTTGATAGTTTGCTAACGGTCTTAACTTCAATGTAATTTCAGATATCACCGCGAGTGTTCCCATCGAGCCGATAAAGAGTTTGTTCATATCGTATCCTGCTACATTTTTAACGACCTTCCCCCCAGCACGAATCAGACTACCATCAGGATAGACAAGGCGCATACCTATCACGACGTCTCTGGCGGAACCATACCCAAGCCGCTTCGGACCGCTGTCATTCGCTGCAATGATACCGCCGATACTTGTTTGCTCATTGGCAAAAGGATCGAGGGAAATCATCTGGTTAAAGCCAGCAAGGTATTCCTGTACCTCCAAATACGGTGTACCAGCTTTTAAGGTGATGGTCATATCACCAGGATTATGCTCGACAATCCCCTTAAAGTTTTTTAGGGATAGACAAATATCTGCATATTCCACCAGTCCGCCAAACCCCTTCTTTGTCCCACCGCCTTCAATAATCACTTTTTTTCCGTTTGAATGAGCAAAGGAAATAAGATCGGCAATCTCCTCTTCAGTAGTTGGTCGTACTATCACCTCGGCTCGATTGCCTAGGTCGTGGCTGCTATCTTCTATAAGAATTTTTTCTTCTGTGAAAATATCACTCAAATGATTCTTTACCAGCATGCAAAAGTCACTCCTTTGTTTCGTAATAAGAAACATCGTTTCATTAATAGAGCATAAACAGCTTTTTTACTTGGAAAGTTATGTATCACTCTTATAGAAAGCGTTTTCTTTAATTGCCGTTATTCTTTATTTGACGTGTCGCTAGTCTATTATTAGTAAAACATCCTTGTATATGAAAATCAATATATTTTGAAAATTTAATTAATTAAACCTGCAATTATGAATCTCTGAAAGAACAATTAAGATGCACCCGAAAAATGCATCTCTCCAGTAAAACAGATAACAAAAATATTACCCTTCTCTCCTTCTATTTCATAGACCATCCAATCGGATTCCTTTCCACCCATCTTGTTATATAACCTTTGAGCGATTAGGTTATCTTTTGCTGTTTCCCAGGTCATATCAGCGAATTTCTGAACTCTTATGTACCTTAAACAGGTTGTAAACAATTCCTGTCCTGCTTTCTCGCCTCGGCTCGATTCTAATACGAATAGATCATTTAAAATGGCCGCTCTTTTTACCTGAAGCGTACAAAAGGTGAAATACAAAGTGGCAAAACCAATCAGCTTGCCATCTTTTTCTGCGACGAACTGTACTCCGCTGGATGGATTATTTAATAGATGTGTGATTAACTTCTTTAACTCTGCTCCATCGGGCACGGGTTGTTTATAGAAGGCTACTATGTATTGAACCATTAACTCATATAATTGTGAAAGATCCCTTTTATCTGCTCAATCAGCTCCAGACAATTTATTTTTTCCATTAGTTATAAAATAATATTTGCTCGTCAATGGTTGATAGATAATTGATAATTCAGTAAATTTAAGGTAACTTCCTTTTTGACTGTCCTATTATTCATCCCAACTTTCTAAAAGCTTAAAGTCTTCTGACCCACTTACTTTTGAATAACCACTTTGATAGATTTTGTCCTTCGCTTTTACCCTATAAATAAGTAGCTTCCGGTTCGCTTTCAAAAATCACGCTAATCGTATAGAGGTTTTGACTCTTATAATCATCTTCACGATGTGGAACTGTTGTTATTCCCCATTTTTCATCAGGATAATGTTCTAACAGGTACGGTATTCAATTTGAGTATCGATCCAAAAAGGACGAATATAAAGTACAGTAAATAATAAGAAGCATTAGAGCTAAATACCGGCTAATAGTACGCAAAGTACCTTTTAAAAAGAATGAGATAATTACGAATGTCGTACTCACACTTCCAATAAATAAAACTTCTACTGCTTCTTTTGGGTCCAATACACCGCCTCCCCGGAAAGTACACTATAGCTAGTCCATTCTATTTGTAACCGTTGTTTCCTCCATGAAAAACAAAAAAACAAACCAGGTATTAACCAGGTTTGTTTTTTAGTGGGACGTCTTAGCCGCGTCTTCCGCCTCTGCCGCCGCGTTTTGTTTCCGTACTGCGTTTAAGAGTTGTTAAGTTCTCTTCGCTTGTTTTTAAGAAGCGCAGCATTTTATCTTCAAAGTTCTCTTTTGGTTGGAACTTACCTTTAGAACGAACATCTTTAGAACGGCTGTCTCCTGGTCTTCCCGGACGTGCTGGACGTTGGGAATAAGAAGAAGTTTGTCCTTCAGGTCTATCAATTGCTTTTTTTATCGACAAGGCTGTTTTACCATCTTTTTCGCTGATTACTTTTACTTCAATCTGGTCGCCTATTTTTAGATGGTCATTAACGTCTTTTACATAACTGTCGGCTACTTCACTAATGTGCACAAGACCTGTTAAGCCTCCTGGTAGTTCTACAAACGCACCAAAATTAGTGATACCCGTTACTTTACCTGTTACTTTACTGCCTACTTCGATTGACATGGAAATAATAATCCCCCTTAATAATGTTTAGCACACTTTATTATACCAAACTGAAAAACCAATTCCACTACTTTTACCTTAATTCCATAGATAAACTGCGAAATGTTCCATTTAACGCACATTGATGATGCTTAACCAGCCCTTTTATAAACACTTTTGTGTAAATAAAAAACAATCAATAAATCATCATCGTATTTTTTTGCAGTCTATTGACTATAAATGGACTTACAAACAATTCATTCATGCACATAAAAACGAAAAATTATACCTATCTTCATTATATATCAAATTATTCTCTTTACAAAGCCCTTATTGACATCCGAGGAATATTTTCATAATTGAATCGAAATAAAGTCCCATTTTATTTATGGTGTGAATAGGAAAATTGGGGTTGATAATTAAACTAGTATAAGATAATAATTTTAAGGAGAATGATGAATGAAGAAATTTGGTTTATTTGGTAAATTTACGATACAAGAAGGCAAACGTGAAACAATGATAGATATTTTGTTGGAAGCAGCCGAATCTCTGAAAAGTCTTGATGAGTGTGAACTTTATCTTGTGAGTATTTCTAATGACGATCCTCATTCTGTATTTGTTTATGAAGTCTGGAGTAATGAAGAAGCCCACCAGTTCTCTCTTACTAACGAAGCAACCCAAACACTAATAACACGTGCTAAACCACTCATTACTGGTATGGAAAGAATAAATACGCTGATTACGTTAGGTGGAAAAGGCTTTCCATTTAGTTAAACTGATTAAAAAAATTAAAAGCGAAGATATAACCTGTGATGGTTTATCCTCGCTTTACTCGTCAAGCTGTTATAAGTCACTTGTATTAAACGTATCGCCGCCCTTTATAGTACCGTTTTGGAAGCCTTTATAGAACCAACGCTTTCTTTGTTCCGAGGTTCCGTGTGTAAAGCTGTCTGGGACAACATATCCGCGGGATCTCTTTTGAATGGTATCATCACCTACACCACTTGCTGCCTTGAGCGCCTCTTCTAAATCACCTTCTTCGAGAAGATTCTCGCCCTGTACGTGATGCGCCCATACGCCAGCAAGGTAATCAGCTTGTAATTCTAGTCGCACAGAATATTTATTGTATTCTTTTTCACTCACACTTGAACGACTAGGCATTTCCTTTTCTGATGTTCCTAAAAGAGTTTGAATATGATGGCCTACCTCATGAGCAATTACGTATGCCATAGCAAAATCCCCGGGTGCCTGAAATTGATTTTTCAGCTCTTGATAAAAACTTAAATCGATATATAATTTCATATCACCTGGACAGTAAAAGGGTCCCACTGATGAACCAGCTGTTCCACACGCAGAGTCAACACTGCCGCTGTACAACACCAACTTCGGCTCTTTATATTCTAATCCTTGTTCACGAAATTCCTCGGTCCAAACTCGTTCCGTATCTGCAAGTACTACTGAAACAAATTGGGCTAGCTCTTTTTCTTCTTGCGTTTCCTCATAAGGTGCGCTGTTGTTTTGATCAGTAGAGCCGATATTGCCTAATAATTCACCTGGATCTCCTCCAAGGAGCGTGACAATAATAACAATCACTATACCGAGACCGCCGCCAATTCCTGCGATCCCCTTACCGCTCATCCCTCTCCGATCCTCAACGTTCGAGCTTGCTTGCCTATCCTTCCATTTCATACTCGTTCCTCCTAAACAACTATATGTAACATGTCTTTCCTCATTCTCTATACCCGATGTTCAGAAGCAGGGAAACCTTTCTCTAAAATAAAGAGGACAGCAAATTCGGTATGACCCGTATTTACAATCCTCTTGGTTAATCTATGTAATTATTTTAGAATGATTCTGCCTTGAATATCTGTTTTTTTCTTAACAGTAACTGTTTTAACTTTCCCAGTTTTTGATTTTCTTCCATCCATACTAAACCACTGTTGCATTTTAACATTATAGGTTTTATATTGATTTCGTATTTGGAATACTCCGGTTTTTCCCTTTGGAATTTTTCTAGAAACCGTAGTTGATAATGTCGATTCCTTTGTTAGATTCCCTTCAAGACCTATTTCAATTGCTCTAACAGGGATGCCAGCACTTCCAGTAATAGACCAGCCGCTTTTCGTTGTGTACTTCTTCTTCATAGTCGCTGCTCCAACAACTGTACCTTTTTGACTTTTCCAACTGCTATACGATGTAGATTTATAGGTTTTCTTTCCCGTTTGCATCCAGTAGGTGTAGGTTGGTTCATTTCCACTCAAAGCTTTTGATTGAGAAGGAGCCACAAATACTGTTGATACGAGTAATACAAACATAGCTAGAATTAAATATACGTTCTTTTTCAACAAAACACACCTCATTTAAAA
>NZ_JAZVJO010000288.1:0-7289 GCF_059453735.1 Peribacillus sp.
AATAAAGGCGATTATCTTCAGGTTTGATTTGGTACTTTTGCGCATAACAGCAGTGAAACTCAATTTTCTCTTTATCCGTGTCGACCTTTTTCAAATAATTTTTCCGATTATCCATAGCCTCTTCATAAAGCAGCTCATTCATATCAATTCCGACTACTGTTGCATCATACACATAATTAATAAAAAAATTCAATCTCCCTTTTCCACACCCAAAATCAACAATTCGGTCGCTGCTTTTTAATTCATACTCCTCAAATAGTGTTTCTAAAGCACTAAAAGGGGTTGGCTCATAACGATGGTTATGAAAAGATTTATTGAACCCCTGCTGAATACCTCCAGTTTTAATATTCAGCAATTTATCATAATAATGATCTCTCATGAATTCACTCCTTTAATCCTCCTAAGACATACTCTCTTTCTAAAGTATACACGTTAAGCAGCGTTCCTTCTCATCAATAAATAAAAACTCCTTCTATATAGGGAAGGAGTTCCAGACTGTAGACAAACTCAGGTGAGATTTAAAATCGAGATGTTGATTTCCTTTCCAGGCGTTTCGCTTTCCGCGGGCGGGCGGTGAGCCGCATCAATGCTCACGCTCCTGCGGGGTCTCACCTGTCCCGCTGTTCCCGCAGGAGTCTTCACGCCTTCCACTTCAATCAACCGTATTTCTAAAGTTAATTTGGTTAAAACCTTGCGATTGAAAGGGCTATCCTAGAACAAATTCAAGAGGACACAAGTGATTTAAAAAGCGGATACTATGTCAATAAAGAACTATAAAATAACAGTAAGCCTATTAAAAACCATGATTTGCCTCGATAAGCAGGAAAACATCCATGAAATATGTTAAAAATATCAAAAGAGGTTCGGTATGAAACCACTCCGAACCCCTTTTGTCTACAAACTGAAACTCCTTCTATATATGGAAGGAGTTCTTAACTTATCGATATAGCCGGATAAAAAACTTAAAGATTGATTCCTATCCAAAGGATATCATTCTTAATTTCACACGATGTAAACGTGCCAAACGGAAATTGCCGCACAGGTTCAAATGCATTTAAATCCATGATGACCTTGCCTTGATTATAAGTTAGAAAAGTAGATTTTTTAAAGATAGCTTTTTTAATCCAGTCTTGATTTACTGGTGTCATATTAATAATTTTAAAAATTACTTTTCGGTCCGTTACCTCTATGGGTTTGACTTCAAAGGTAAAATTAATGGTCATTAGTAATTTATTGGCTGTTCCGCTGATGATTGCCGTGTCATCAGTAAAGGCAACCTCGACATTATTTATACCATCAAAGTCTTGGTCTTTAAAAAAATAGAGAAAAATCTCTGGTCTCACTGGAATTTTAATACTATTGGCAGCTGCTTTCTTTTTTGTTTTTGAACGAACTCTGGCCCCATTTTCACTCCGTTTACTTACTGGTTGGTTTTGCTTATTATCTGGGTTCCTCATATCATTACCCCGCTTCTTTATTTTAAGTATAGATAATGCATATTCGAATAGAGTCTCATTGTTGCTAAAAAAAATAAAAAAAGACCCACCATTCCGGGCAGCCGGAAATGATGGGCCAGTATTTAATTTAACATTGTAAATCATTCATGCTTATGCATATCAATAACCATCCGTCCATTGATTTTACCTGCTTCCATTTCTTCAAAAATATCATTTATTTCATGAAGACATCTTGTTTCAACAATTGGAACCACTTTTCCCTCTGCCCCAAATTGGAATGCTTCTTCCAAGTCTTTACGAGTGCCGACCAAAGATCCTACAATTTGAATGCCATCAAGCACCGTCTTTACGATTTCTAGATCCATCGTTTCTGGCGGAAGACCTACAGCCACTACTTTGGATGCCGCACGAACACAGTTTACAGCTTGATTGAAGGCTACCTTAGAAACGGCTGTGACAACTGCTGCATGGGCTCCTCCGACTTTATCCTGAATCCATGCTCCAGCATCACCATCTGTAAGTGGATTGCATACCAGATCCGCTCCTACTTCTTTTGAAAGTTCTAACTTATCATCATTTATGTCTATAGCAATAACTTTTGCATTAAATACATGTTTCGCATACTGAATGGCAAGATTGCCTAAACCTCCACAGCCAAAAATGGCTATCCATTGGCCTGGTCTTATATCAGCCACCTTAATTGCTTTATAACAAGTTACCCCAGCACACGTAATACTGCTAGCCTGTGCAGGATCTAACCCCTCAGGTACCTTGACAGCATAATCAGCTTGTACGATACACTGCTGTGCCATTGCCCCATCAACGCTAAAACCAGCGTTCTTCACGCTTCGACAAAACGTTTCTCTTCCAGTCAGACAATATTCACATGTTCCGCATCCTTGATAAAACCAAGCAATACTTACACGGTCTCCAACCTTTAAACTCGTTACATCATTAGCAATCTCTTTCACGATTCCAATACCTTCATGACCGGGTACACGCCCAGGAACTTCACCGAAATCTCCCTTAACAACGTGCAAATCAGTATGACAAACTCCGCAATATTCAACATCCACTAGTGCTTGTCCAGGCCCAATTGTTGGTACCTCTCTATCTACTATCTCTACTTTTCCAGGATTAATTGAACTTACTACAGCTGCTTTCATCTAAATTGTCCCCCTCAGTAAAGTATATTGTGAATCATTTCACAAACTTATTATATACTTCTTAAATATGAAAAACAATACATATAATCTTATTTTTCGCTATCCTACCATTTAAAAACATTATTTCACAGAAAGTGATGTCAATTCCCTCTTATCTATCGAAAAGGAATAAAAAGTCTATAGGAAGTCGTTTCTCATGGATTGGGGACCGCCATCATCATTTAACTAATACAAAAAAGGATAGCCTGACCATTTTGCAGTCAGCTCTATCCTTCTCTATTATTTTAATTTAGTTAACTCATCGATAAATGCGGGTCGATTTATGTGATTCTGTTTCAAATGCTCTATTAATACTTTTGCTCGATCAGCTCCGCAAACCTTATTATACGTATTGATTATTTTACAGACTTTGCGGTACTTCTTCCTATCGGATGCTTTAACCGCTTCTGATTCGATAAATTGTCTATATAAGTCATCAACTTCATTCGGAAATTCATTTTTAAGATATGGATAGAATTGTTCAATATAATATGGTTCTCTCTTACAATAGGCTAATAGCTTATCTGTCAACTTCTCTTCTATTAAAATTCTTGTATATATAGTGGGAAGGTTTTTCTGTTTTTCAAAAACAGTTACTATGCCATCTCGTACTGAAGGCCATTCGTCAGGATCGTACATACTTTTTAGCTTAATAAAGTATTCATAATCGTTCCCGTACACCAACTCAAGCGTTAATTCCCGCTGCTTATCTATCTCTCCAAGACCTTCGTAAGCTTCGATCTGATACTGCTTCCATTTCGTCACTAGACCAGAGTACTCCTGATCAATTAGTTGACCTTCCAAACATAACTTGAGTACTTCATTGTATTCCTTTTTATTTAGGTAATATACAATAGCTTTTTCTCTAAAAGCACTAAGTTCAGTATGATTAAGAATAAATTCAAATGATGGTATCTCTCCGTCAAATCGATCAATTAACTGCCATTGCAGGAGCTTAAGTCGTGTGGTTTCATACTTAGTATCCCACTTATCTCCCTTTACTGCCTTCAGCATTGTATCCAGCCTTTTTTCTATCTTTTTTCTTCTAGCAGGCGTATCACTTACATAAATACCTATTTCCAATAGTTCGGCTTGCCAATCGCTCCATCCCTCGTAACGCTTAAGAGCAGCTTCTTTTAGCAGTTTCGTAAATAGATTATTTTTTGTATTGTCATCTATTGAGCCGGACGCAATCGCCTCCTTCATAATGGCGAAGCATTCATTTATAGCCATGCTCGGATCTCCACCGGAATCATCGCAATATTGCAGCATGTCAACAACAACTGCTAGAGCAGTTACGCTGAGCAAAACAGCATTTTCAGGGTCGTTTAATACTTTTCCCCACGCTTTTTCTAATACTATTTGTACACCCTCTAATGCAGGAGAAACATCATTCCAATAAATAAATCCACCATGTTTATGGCGATTGATGTAATCCTTCATCAGCTTCTTACTAGAACTGATTTCATCATCATTTGTTGCAAACTTATAAATGAGTTTTTTTTCAATCTCAGGGTAATCATTTGCCAAGTCCACAATGATTGATATCAACTCTTTATTTGAAAATCCTGAAATCATTGATTCGAGTTGTACTTCAGAAACAGAAGTAAGTATACCCGCACGCTTGTCTCTTATCCCATAAAAGGCTGCTGTTTGATGCTTACAAATATCCCCTTGATCATACGGACAATTACAAGAAGAATTGATTATCAAGTCATCTTTTACAACAACATCCACTTTATATGATGCTGATCCTGTAACATGAATAACATAATGGTTCTTCTTAACTTCCTTAACTGTTGTAATTCGTCCTTTATCTACGTAGTCCTTGCCTCGTACCACAATTATCGGATCAACCATCTGTTCAAAATCAGAAAGCTTCATTAAATCGCCCCCTCGTTATACAAACTAGCATACCATATCGGTCTTAAAGACGTTGCCTACAGGTCATGGTAGAGCATGTGATATTATAGTAAATAAATCGAAGTCACAGAAAAGAGGGATCAGTAGATGCAACAACTTAAGTTTGAACCATCATGGGACAAAGCTCTGTCTTATAAGGATCGGATCATGTTCCAAGAAGTATTTACGGAAACATGTGTATCGGATACTAATCGTACGCAGCTAGTACCAGTTTGGCATGCAACGAATTATAAGGGCGAATTATTGATCACTGTTCTGATTCATAATTTCACTAACCATAGCCTTACCTTTCATAACACTAAAATCCGTTATATCGAAGAAGGTAAAGTGGCAGCTGAGCATACATTCACCCATCCTTCATTAATCATTGAACCAGAAGTAAGTATGCCCTGGACGTTTATTTTTCCTGTCGAATGTCTGAATAATCCGGTAAACCCAAATGGCAGGTTAGAGATTATATCCTAAATCGTATTTGACCTGAACCAAAATCAATGATAAAATTTATTAATATTTTATCGCTATATTGATTACTCAGAGAGAAAAATCTCTGCCTAGTCATTCATTTACAACTTCATACTGTAAGCGTTGAATGTTATGGATCACACTATAACAGGAGCAGCTTCTGGAGTGACTGTACATAGTGCAGCGCCGAAGGATTCATAATCTCAGGCAAAAGGACAGAAGAGTAACGAATAATTGTTATTCTTAAACCTTTGAGATTGGTAGATTCCAGTCTCTTTTTTTATTGTCTTTTTTGAGTTTACAACGAAGAATTTTATACAACGGAGGCGTACAGATTGGCTAAACAAGAATTAAAAAGAGATTTAAAAAACCGGCATGTACAACTCATTGCGATAGGCGGCACCATTGGTACTGGCCTGTTTTTAGGATCTGGAAGGGCCATACAATTGGCTGGTCCCTCCATCATCTTTTCCTATTTGATTATTGGGATTTCCTTATTTTTTGTAATGAGGGCATTAGGAGAATTGCTTTTGTCCAATGCAGGATACACGTCCTTTACCGAATTCGCAACTGAATATATTGGGCCATGGGCAGGGTTCGTAACAGGTTGGACATATTGGTTTTGTTGGATTATGACCGCAATGGCCGATATCATCGCTGTTGGTGTCTATATGCAATACTGGTTCGATATTCCTCAATGGATACCAGCTCTTGCATGCCTGGTTATCTTATTATGCTTGAACCTATTGACTGTTAAGTTATTTGGAGAATTGGAATTCTGGTTCTCACTTATTAAAGTCATCACCATTATTGCCTTGATTGTTATAGGCATTGTCCTTTTAGTAATCGGGTTCAAAACAAATACAGGAACCGTTTCTGTCACCAATCTTTGGAGTCATGGAGGCATGTTCCCTAACGGTGTTTCTGGATTCCTGCTTTCCCTGCAGTTAGTCGTCTTTTCCTTTGTTGGTGTTGAGTTAGTTGGAGTAACAGCTGCAGAAACAGCTAACCCCAAGAAGAATATTCCTTCGGCCATTAATAAAATTCCTGTCCGGATCTTATTGTTCTATATCGGTGCAATTTTCGTTATTCTCTGTGTAAATCCATGGACACAGCTTGATGCTGCGAGCAGTCCATTCGTTGAGGTGTTTGCTCTAATTGGTATCCCTGTTGCTGCAGGTATTATTAATTTTGTTGTATTAACCTCAGCGGCTTCTGCTGGTAACAGTGGGTTATTCTCAACCAGCCGGATGCTATTTACGTTAAGCAACAATAATGAGGCGCCTGCTAAATTTGCTAAATTAAATAAACATGCTGTCCCAAGCAATGCCTTGATTACCTCAACGGTTGTTGTCTCGATTGGCGCTTTGCTCAGTAAAGTAATCCCGGAACAAGCTTTTACAGTGGTAACCACCATCTCAGCCATTTGTTTCATTTGGGTATGGAGTATCATTTTAATTTCTCATATTAGATATACGAAAACCCGACCAGACTTAAGAGCTGTCTCAACATTTAAAGCTCCCTTTACGCCCTTTATCAATTACGTTGTTTTAGGATTATTCTTGTTTATTCTTATCGTGATGCTGTTTGCAGAAGCTACACGTTTATCCCTATTGATGACCCCATTCTGGTTTATTCTATTAGTGATTCTATATAATTATCAGAAAAACAAGTGAAAATAGGGTACCCCAAATTTCGGGGTACCCTCAGTTTGTCGACAAAAGAGGTCAGGAATGTTTCATTCCGGACCTCTTTGAGTTTTGAACACTTTGCTTATAAAGACTGTTCATGGCATCTTTCTAGGCCGGCCTACTTCCAAATACAGATCATCCTTGACCAGATCAGAAATGAAAGAAAAATCCAGGGCTTCTTCCAAATGGTACTCGGGAACAAGCTGGTCTAATGCGACCATTTCAAGCTGACCACGTTGAATTAAATGGGTTTTCGAAAGGATCCTTATCAAGTTTATTTTAAAATAGAACGGATTTGACTTTTGAGATTGCATTTAGAAAGGCAGTTGATTGCAGTGGAAGGCGTGAAGACTCCTGCGGGAATAGCAGGACAGGTGAGACCCCGCAGGAGCGTATGCGATGAGGAGGCTCACCGCCTGCCCGCGGAAAGCGAGCCGCCTGGAATGGAAATCAACACCCCATTTTAGAAGAAAAAAAAGAAAACTTTAGACAAGACTCGATTTTCATCGAGTTTGTCTACAGTCTGCAGGTACCCCATGTTTTGGGGTACC
>NZ_JAZVJO010000289.1:0-3246 GCF_059453735.1 Peribacillus sp.
TGCATCGTCGCGATCGATGTTGCGATTCCTGCCGCGGCTAAGCTCTGAGCTACGACAATCGGTTCAAGAAACCAAGCAACTGAACCAATTAAGCGGCTGCCGGTTGCGGGCATGGCAATCCCCATTAATTCTCGAAGGGTGTCTCTTCCTGATCTTATCGAAGAAAAGAATTTTTTCCGAAATTTAAAATGTTTTTTCAGTTTAAAGCTTGTCAGTAAATAAACCAGAGAGACAAGTTCCCCAATGATCGAGGCAAGCATGGCACCAGCCGCCGCATATTCAATCCCATATGGAAGAAAAGCTTTGGTTAAGACAGCAATGAAGGTAATTCGTGCCACTTGCTCAATGACTTGAGAAAATGCAAAAGGCTGCATGTTTTGTTTTCCTTGAAAATATCCGCGCAAAACAGATGAAATCGCTATAATTGGAACAATAGGGGCAATTGCCCGCAATGGCCAGAC
Organism: Peribacillus sp.; assembly: GCF_059453735.1. Classification (NCBI taxonomy): domain Bacteria; kingdom Bacillati; phylum Bacillota; class Bacilli; order Caryophanales; family Bacillaceae; genus Peribacillus; species Peribacillus sp. Next base: position 462 of record NZ_JAZVJO010000289.1, read on the forward strand.
GACTCGGGAGTCGGTAAATAGCGTTTCTGAAAGCCAAGGCGCAAAAAGGATTAACAATGGTGTGAATATTAAGGAAAGTGAAAAGGTACATCCTAATGAGACCACGAGTATTTTTTTAATTTTTTGTTCATCGCCTTTGGCATTTGCCTCGGCCACGTACTTAGAGATTGCTACTGGAAGACCGATTTGCGTAATATTGATAACAAGAAATAAGGTCGGAAGGGCCATCATATAGAGCCCGACACCTTCACCGCCAATAAAACGGGCTACAACAATTCGATTGATGAACCCGAGAATACGTACGATTAAACTTGCCAGCAATAAAATCAGAGTTCCCTTGAAAAATTTGGACATTCAGTCATCCCCGCCTTCTCAAAAAAACTGTTTTCATATACAATTAACTATATGAAGAGTTGGACAAAGCATGACAGGCTTCCCGAAATTTGCATAAATAAGCAAGAAGGAAGTTAATTTGAATGGAGGGTTAAGTAGTGGAAACGAACCATCCGTATGAGCATTACTATGCTGAAGTCAGGCCCTTTTTAAAAAGTAAGTACGAAGAATTTAGGATGTACGGCATAAACGAAGTGAGTATCGAGGATATTTGGTTGTGTCTGATTAAGAAGAAATGGAAAAAGCCAAAAGAATCCACCCATCTCTATGAAGTGGCAGCTGATATTATCTCTTTAACCAGCAGTCAGTATATGACGTATAAGACCGTCCAAGCATACCGGTCCATTTCTTCTGAAGATTTAGAAGAAGTGCTGAAAAAGTAAGTCGTCGATTAACCCGCCAAGGCAGCGGGGATTTTTTTTGCCTAAAAAAGGTAAAACCCCTATTCTTAAATTGACAGTTGTTTCAAATTGTCTCATAATAGTGATGTTGCAATTCTTTTAGCGAATTTTGTAAATTTTTGCATGAATAAAATACGGATATAACCAATTAGCTCGCTCATTCAGTTCCTTGAAAGAACCGTTGTTTTACGTTCTTAGATGACGTTTATTGCATCCAGGATATGGCGTGTGAGAAAGAAAGGGGCCAAATACATAATGGTAAAAAGAAGTAGAATACTTGCGTTCTTTTTAATTGCAATTGTCATTTTTGCAGCAATTGGAACGACTTCAAAAGATACTCTAAACAGAATTAAGCTCGGCCTGGATTTACAAGGCGGTTTTGAAGTCTTGTATGAGGTAGATACACTTGATGGCTCGAAGGTGGATGAAGAGGTCCTTACCAGTACCGCTCAAGCCTTAAGCAAACGTATCGATGTTCTCGGTGTAAGTGAGCCGTCGATCCAAGTAGAAGGAAAAGATCGAATCCGTGTGCAGCTGGCTGGTGTTAAAGACCAAGACAACGCACGGAAAATTCTCTCAACTCAAGCGAAATTATCTTTCCGTGATTATAATGACAAAGAAATGATGACTGGTAACGATTTGGCAGAAGGAGGAGCGAAACAAGGCTACTTGGACAATGCACCTGTCGTTGAAGTAACCTTGAAGAACCCGGATAAGTTCAAGAAAATTTCTGAACAAATTTCCGCCATGCCAGAAACTCCCGTTGTAACGAATGTATTAGCAATCTGGTTGGATTTTGAAGAAGGCAAGGATTCGATTCAAAAACCAGAAACAACGGATAATATGATTTCCTCTCCAACGGTAAGGGAAGTATTTACGACGAATAAAGTAAATATTACAGGCAGCTTTACCGTTAAAGAAGCAAAAGAACTGGCTGATTTGTTAAATGCCGGCTCACTGCCCGTTGAACTTACTGAAAAGTACTCGACGTCTGTCGGAGCTCAATTCGGTGAAAAAGCACTCCAAGATACCGTTCTTGCTGGAGTGATCGGGATTGCAGCAATCTTCCTATTCATGCTCGTTTATTACCGTTTCCCAGGCTTTATTGCCGTTGTAACGTTAACCATTTATATTTTCCTTACACTGCTCGTCTTTGATTGGATGAATGCCGTGCTGACGCTCCCTGGGATCGCTGCATTAATTCTCGGAGTCGGGATGGCAGTCGATGCGAATATTATTACCTATGAACGGATTAAGGATGAGCTTAAGCTTGGCCGTTCCGTGAAAGCTGCTTATAAGGAAGGTAATAAAAATTCATTGGCGACCATTACCGATGCCAACTTAACGACATTGCTGGCAGCAGGCGTATTGTTCGTCTATGGAACAAGCTCGGTCAAAGGATTTGCGACCACGCTGATTATCAGTATTTTGATGAGTTTCATTACAGCCGTCTATGGAACACGTTTCTTCATGGGTCTTTGGGTGAATAGCAACATTTTCAACAATCACCCAGGCTGGTTCGGGACAAGAAAGAAAGATATTCATTCTCTAGCTGAGAAGAAAACTCTTTATACCTTGCCGACACATTTTGATAAATTCGATTTTGTGAAGCATAGAAAAAAATTCTACGCCTTTTCAATCGGACTGACGGTAATCGGCATTATCTTCTTGTTTGTCTTTAAATTAAATTTAGGCATTGATTTTACCAGCGGTACTCGGGTTGACTTCACTACAGAGAAAACGCTGACTCAAGAACAAATCAAAGCAGACTTTGATAAGCTAGGCTATGAAACAGAAAATATTGTCCTGTCAGGAAATAATAATGAAGGCGGAATTGTTCGTCTGAGTGAAGAACTGAAGAAAGAGGAAATCTCAGAACTGAAGAAAGAGTTTACCGCTCTTTATAACACTGAGCCCAATATCAGCACCGTCTCTTCAGCTGTTGGGAAAGAATTAGCCAAAAATGCGATGAAAGCCGTAGCGATTGCCTC
>NZ_JAZVJO010000290.1:0-4582 GCF_059453735.1 Peribacillus sp.
GAGCAGTAACCGGAGGGTATTATGAGAAATACTAGGCTTGTTAACTTAGCAAAAGTGTTGATTCATCATTCAGTCAAATTAAAACCAAAGGAAAGGGTCTTGATCCGCGGACATTATAACGCCAAGCCGCTCATGAAGGAACTCATAGATGAGGTATACCAACTTGGGGCCTACCCGTATATAGAAATACTGGATGATGAACTTGATAAGCATTTGGCACTGGGCTATAAAAAGGAGCAATTAGAGACAGCTGCAAAATGGACTATGCAGAAATACCAAGATATTGATGCCGTTATTATTGCTTATGGTGAGGAAAATGATGCTGAAATGGCAGAAGTTCCTATGGATAAGCATAGACTCCACGGCCAGGCAATGAAGGAATCGACCTTTTTCTACGTAAATAACCGTCGTTGGGTTCTTCTTAATTATCCAACTCGTGGACTAGCACAAAAAGCGGGAATGAGCTTCAGCCGGTTCGAAGACTATTTACTAGATGTAAGTTCGGTTGATTATGAAAAAATGAACCGATCTATGCAGCCGCTGAAGGAATTAATGGAGCGTACGGATAAAGTTCGGCTTGTAGCTCCTGAAACAGATATCCAGTTTTCAATCAAAGGAATCCCGGCCGTGGTCTGTTCTGGAGAAAATAACGTTCCGGACGGTGAAGTGTTCACGGCTCCAATTAAAAACAGTGTTAATGGAGTTATTAGGTTTAATACACCATGTCCTTATCGAGGAACAACATTTAATAATGTGTCACTTACTTTTAAAGATGGGAAACTCGTGAAAGCTGTTTCAGATCAACTAGAAAAAATGAATGAAATTTTTGATACGGATACTGGGGCACGCTATATTGGTGAATTTGCACTTGGAGTTAACCCGTTAATCACTGAACCAATGGGGGATATCCTTTTTGACGAAAAAATAACCGGCAGTCTTCACTTCACACCAGGAGAAGCTTATAAAGAAGCTGACAATGGTAATCGTTCGTCTGTACATTGGGATATGGTCTTAATTCAACGTAAAGAATATGGTGGTGGTGAGATCTATTTTGATGACGTATTGATTAGGAAAGATGGCTTATTTATCCTTCCTGAATTAGAAGGATTAAACCCCGACCAGTTAATCTAACGGCCTATTTTACTAGGGGTAAGGCTTTTGTCCAACCAATTGTTTTGAAAGTGAATATGCTTAAGTATAGGAATACCTCCTCAAAACAGCTTACGCGGTGATTCATTGCCGCGTTTTTTTTTATTAAACCATGACATTGAAACGGAGGATACACAATGATAGTCCTTACAACCGTCATTCTACCTGAAGCATTACAAACAGAACTAAACGAAACGTATCAAGACCTTACATTTTATTATCAAGATGGTATAAATTTGGAAGATGAACTACTAAAGAAAGCAGATATCTTGATGACTTACGGTGAGGACCTCACAGAAAAACATATTGAGAAGGCACTTTCTTTAAAATGGATTATGGTGATCTCTGCAGGTCTTGAAAAAATGCCGCTGAACGCGATTGCTGCACGTAAGATCTTGATAACAAATGCAAAGGGAATTCATAAAATCCCAATGGCGGAATATACACTAGGTATGATCCTTCAATATGAAAAAAAGATTAAAAATATTATGCTTAATAAGCAAAATCAAAAGTGGGATCGAAAATTAGAAATGGGAGAGTTGCATAGTAAAACGATATTGATTGTTGGCGCGGGGGCCATTGGAGGCGAAATTGCACGGTTATCCAAAGCATTTGGATTGCGAACATTAGGAGTAAATAGGAGCGGTACTGCGGTAAACTATATCGACACACTTTATCAATTAGATAAACTAAATGAGGCTCTCGAACAATCTGATTATGTAGTTTCAGTTTTACCAAGTACTCCTGAAACAAAGGGGCTGTTTACAAAAAAACAGTTTCAGGCAATGAAGAATACCAGTGTCTTTATTAATATTGGCCGTGGAGACCTTTTTAACGAAAATGTTTTAGTGGAAGCCTTGAACAATGGAGAATTAGCACACGCTATCCTAGATGTGTTTGAACCTGAACCGCTAAATCAATCGCATGTGTTTTGGACAATGGAGAATATAACGGTTACTCCTCATATTTCTAGCCGAACAACCGAATATCTGCCTAGGGCTTTAGGGATTTTCAAAGAAAACCTGTTCAATTACTTAGAGGGAAACAGAGAACTCAAAAACACCGTAGACCCATTAAAAGGATATTAACGTTGAGTATGATAATGGAAAAAAACCATATAAATGGATAATAGTGAGATTTTAAGACTAATTTCACCTATCTAGATAGGTGAAACATTGACAAATGCATGGTTTTCCCATTACACTATTTATAAAGATTATAATTTAAGAACTTATACTTAAAGAGAAAAAGAGGTGCATGACGGTGTCCGAAGATATGTTAAAGGAAGCCTTGCATTCATTAAAAGATACTGGAGTTAGAATCACTCCTCAACGTCATGCGATACTTGAGTATTTAATTAACTCCATGTCGCATCCAACAGCTGATGATATTTATAAGGCATTGGAAGGTACGTTTCCCAACATGAGCGTGGCAACTGTTTATAATAACTTACGAGTATTTCGTGAAATCGGCTTAGTAAAAGAACTAACTTACGGTGATTCTTCTGCACGTTTTGATTTTGTTACAACTAATCATTATCATGTTATTTGCCAAGACTGCGGTAAGATTGTTGACTTCCACTATCCAGGTTTAGATGAAGTTGAACACTTTGCTTCTCAAGTAACTGGATTCAATGTCAGTCATCATCGCATGGAAATTTATGGCGAATGCCCTGAGTGTTCAGGAACTAAAGAAGTGCATTAAAAAAAGTTCCACCTTCACAGGAGGAACTTTTTTTAATTTACCCTATTTATCACTTATCTTTTTACGGTTATATTTTTCATCAAAGTCTTTACCTGCGAGATTTTTATCAAGTGTTAGTGACTCGTCACAATGCATACAGATATCTACACGGCCAAGAATTTTTGTTGGTTTACCGCAATTCGGGCAAATTACTTGTACCGACCTAGTGGACAGCATACCGATCCAAAAGTAAACAACTGTGCTTGCAACTATGAAAAGCAGTCCCAGTACCATGAAAATAGTCATCACTATTGGATGAGATTTAAAGAATATACCGCCGTACATCACAATAAAGCCGATAAAAATCAAACTTAAGGCAAAAGTACGAATTTTATTTATTTTACTAGAATATTTAGCCATTGTTGTCCCTCCTGAGATATAACTATATCATATCTATATGGCAAATATGAACAAAGATAGGCTATAAATTAAGCTGTAATAGTAGGAATAAGCAGGAGTTTGAAATAAAACTGTCGAAAAGAATAACTATATTAACGGTTTTGGGGGAATTAAACTATGGAGGACATCCTTCGTCCGATTTATCAGGAACGCGCCAGTATGAAATCTACCTTAGGGATTTTATTAATTGAAAAGAGAGACAGCAGTACGAGTACGGATTCTTTTGATTACATTCTATTTATCATAGTTAAAGAAGCGGAAGAACCTGTTTTTCTAAAACAATATACATATAGAAACAAAAAAGCATCCATGCATATCGTAGAGGAAGAAAAGCTGAAAGAATGGCTGCTGCTTGGAACGAATCGTAAAATGGTTGATTGGATCCAAAATGGCAAAATTCTTTTTGATAGAAATGAATATGTACATAACTTGAAAACAGAAATTCGCGAGTTCCCTTTCTATGGACGGAAGATTAAAATGGGAATGGAATTTGCAAAGCTCATTAGAAGATATGTAGATGGAAAATCATTCTTTGAAAACGGCCATGCGTTGGATGCGTATAACCATGTTGTTCATTCGCTGCATCATTTGGCTAGACTTGAAATTATCGAGCAGGGATTTTATCCAGAAGTGACTGTTTGGAATCAAGTGAAACACATAGAACCTGAGATATTTAAGTTATATGAAGAGTTGGTGACCAGCGGAGAGTCTTTAGAGAAAAGATTAGAGCTATTGTTCTTAGCAAGTGAGTTCCTGATTTACTCGAGAACTAATCTAGGTTCACAGCATTTATTAGAAATTATGAGTACAAAGGAAGACCCTTGGAGTATTGCTGAATTAATGGCACATCCTGAACTGGCTCATTATTCTGTTGATCTAAGTGTTTTGCTAGAATACTTAATAGAGAAGAATGTTATTGATGTTATTAAGGTAGAGACTAAAGGGCAAGAGGTTTATCACCGGTATTACAGAGTTTGAAATTATTTTAAAAAAGCTATTGACCGATAAAAAGAATGATGGTATATTTATTAACGTTGCTGCGAGACATTCGCTTCGCAGCTAATTAAAACTTCAAAAAGACTTTAAAAAAGTTGTTGACAATATAAATGACAACATGGTATGATAATCAAGTCGCTTCGGAAGAAACGACAACGAAATTGCTCTTTGAAAACTGAACAAAACAAAGCGTCAACGTTTTAAAGAAGTGAGTACACACTATAAAAACAACCGAGCAAGTCAAACATTCTACGGAGAGTTTGATCCTGGCTCAGGATGAACGCTGGCGGCGTGC
>NZ_JAZVJO010000291.1:0-7144 GCF_059453735.1 Peribacillus sp.
TTCCAAGTCTAAATCTGCTTTATCTTGAATATCCTCGAGCATATATTCAGACCATTCTTTTTCAAGGTTTACTGCGTTTTCAAGAGTATGATAGATAAATTTCTTATTCTCTTTGTTATTTAGTTCAGGATACTCATACATTAATATTTGAACAAGCATGCCAACAAAGTCAAAGTGAACCATTTCATCTCGGTGAATATAAGAAATCATGGTAGCGGAGCCTGTCATCAGATTTTGTCTGCCTAAATTATAATAAAAGGCAAATGCTGAATAAAAATAAATACCTTCGAGATTGGTAGAGTGGATTAACGCTTCAAATAAATGCTGAGGAGTTGGGTCGTCAACATACGTCTGATAGGCATCTACGATCGGCTGATTTCTTCTTATTACCTGAGGATGCTGTTTTATCCGATCAAATAATTCTCTTTGCTGACCGATTGGAAGCAAAGAAGCCAAGATGTAGGAGTAGGATTCATTATGGATCGACTCTTGCTGGGCCATATTGGCAAGAATGGCTTTTGCAGCAGGGTCCTTAATAAAACGCATAATTTCAATGAGCGTAGGTGTTTGTAAACTGTCCATGCCTGCAATCATCGTCAGTATATCGAGAAAAACGTCTTGAATATCCTCATCCAATTCCAACCACTGTTTTTTGTCTTGTATCATATTTACACTCGAAGGCTTCCAGAAGTTGTTGATCAATTGTGTATACGTATCATAAAACTTCTCATATTGAATATCATTCCAGAGAAGAAAACCAGATGCTTCCCCTTTAAAGACCCCTGTTGCTCGAGTTGGATGTGTTGGCTCAAGCATTCTGATTTTTTTAATCTGTTCATTCATTGGAACCTCTCCTTTTCTTTTTCTCCCTTAGCTGCTGCAACTTTCACAGGCACTGCTGAATTCTGATGAAGTGGAACGGACGTAATACGTTGACTTCATACCGCTGTTCCAGGCTGTCAGATGGATATCGAGCAGATCTTTCGCTTTAATGGTGTTGTGAACATAGAGATTAAAGCTAATGGCTTGGTCAATATGACGCTGGCGGGCTGCGTTTTGTTTTATGCTTTCTTTTTGATCTAAATGAAAACGAGTCTTTTTGTAATACTCGTAAGTATTAGGTGTTAATCCTGGTGCGGTTACTTTGAATTTAAAATTCTTCTTTTCCTCGTAAAATTCAATTTCATATAATGGGTCGATTCCATCTGTTGAATTCCCTATTTTTGCCGTTGATGAGTTAGGGGCGATAGCCATGAGATAGCCGTTACGAAGGCCATGTTTTTGGACATTGTTTTTTAACTCAAGCCACTTTTCATCCTCATAATTTCTAAGTGAGAAGTATTCACCTGTATGCCAATCAGAGCCTTCAAAGTAAGGATAACCTTCTTTCTCTCGTGCCAGCTGATTGGAAGCGTGAACGGTAAGATAAGCAATTTTTTCATATAAGGAATCAGCTAGCTGTACGGCCTCGTCGGATTCCCAGTAGATGTTTTTATTTGCTAACAGATGATGCCAGCCAAATGTCCCTAAGCCGATGGCTCTGTATCGTTTATTTGATATTTCCGCCTGCTTGACAGGCAGGCTGTTAACATCAATGACATTATCGAGCATTCTTACCTGAATCGGGATGAGACGCTCAAGAACATCGTCACCAACTGCACGTGGTAAGTTAACTGAAGAGAGGTTACAAACAACGAAATCTCCGCTTTTCCTCACGATGACGACATCTCCATCTTCGGTTGTGTACTCTTGTGAAATTGTGGTAGGACTTAAATTCTGAGCAATTTCCGTACATAAATTCGAGCAGTAAATCATGCCTTTATGTTTATTCGGGTTCATTCGATTTACTTCATCACGGTAGAACATGTACGGTACGCCTTCTTCTAATTGTGAGATCATGATATTTTTCATGATTGTAATGGCAGGGATTTTCTCAAAAGAAAAGTGCGGTAATGTTCCATCTTCGGCAGCTTGAACTGCTATTGCATACTGTTTGCGAAAGCTTCCTTGACCTTTCACTTCATCAAAATGATCTTCAAGAGAGAACCCGAGTGTTTCTTTTACGGTATGCGGGTCAAAGAGATACCAATCAGACCGGTCACGAACAGCTTCCATAAATAAATCCGGGATGCAGACACCCGTGAAAATATCATGAGCTTTCAAGCGGTCATCACCATTTTGTGTTTTTAAATCAAGGAAGCTTAAAATATCCTTGTGCCAGACATCAAGATAAATCGCAATGGCACCTTTGCGTTGTCCAAGCTGATCAACACTAACAGCTGTTTGATTAAATAAACGGATCCAAGGTGTAGTACCTGAGCTGTTCCCAGAAAAACCCCGAATATCAGAGCCTAGAGCACGTATTTTACCTGCATATAGCCCGACTCCACCGCCGAATTTAGACACTTTTGCTGCATCATAGTTTGCCATGTAAATGCCGTCAATCGAATCATCAATGGCATCTATGAAACAAGAACTCAATTGACCATGCGATTTTCCTGCATTTGAAAGAGTGGGGGTGGCTACGGTCATATAGAGATTTGACATGGCCCAATAGGCTTCTTTGACAAGCTGAATTCGCATAGATGGTTCGTTGCGCATAATTTCCATCGCAATGATCATAAACCGTTCCTGAGGAAGTTCGTAAACAGCGTCTTTCTCTGGACGAGCCAGATAACGGTCATTGAGTAAATACAGCCCGATATAAGAGAATAATTTGTCTTTTTCAGGGTCAATGGCTGATTCAAGTTCCTCAATCTCTTCTTTAGTGTACGAAGCTAATAATTCGGGCTTATATACAGAGTAGCGTTGACCCATTTGTGGGGTGGAAAGCTGCTGAAGCAATCCGTAAAAGGAACCGTAGGAGGTCTTTTCACCGCGGTTAGTACGAGACTCTCTGTACATGGAATGAAGCAGCTCGGCTGCGGCCGCAAACGTCCAATCAGGTGCATCTATATCGACTTTTTCGAGGGCCATTTGTATCAACTTTCTTGATACTTTTGCTTCACTAGCATCAGACTGCCTGTCCAGCCATTTTTGAAACCTAGTTTCGAATGATTTCATGTCTAGACGTCCTTCAAATTGCTTGGACAATATTGTGAATTGCTGCGAGTTGTTATTTATGGTTGTTTGGGTCATAAAATGAATCCTCCTAGTTTTTAAACATAAAAAAATCCGCTCAAGGATTGTGAGCGGATTAAACGATAAGTGTAAGGAAGCATGAAAGAAGGCATTACACCATCGTTTCATCATCTCAACCCCCGAAGAACAAGAAACTAAAGCAAGTTTAGGCAGGTCTCCTGACTCGTGATCACCCTACTTTGAGCCCTTCCCGTATCTCACTGATACAGTGGTCATCTCATTTCGTCACACTTACAGTTGCGGGGACAGTACCGGGATTACACCGGTTTCCCTTTTCAGCCGTTTCCGGCACCTAATCTAGCGTTTTCTATATATAGTTATGTTATATGAAAATTAATCTATATCTTGTGATTTGAGCTACTATAATCGTAAGCTATCTCTGAGAAAAATACAACCATTTTCATTTGAACTTCGGAATATATTTCTTAGGAGGAAGGAATCAATTGCTAAACTCCGTTCGAACTTGTTATAATCGTTAAAGTCATTATGGGTAAGGACGAAATGAATGGGAAACTCCTGATAATGTACATAGAATCATTTCTGGAATGAATCAATGAAAAAATGTGATAAAATAAACGTAATACTTTATAAAAAAGTAAACTATATTTTTAATTGAAGGAGCATTCACGTGGAAAAAGTACTCGTTTTCGGACATAAAAATCCAGATACAGATACGATTTGTTCAGCAATTGCATATGCAGACTTGAAAAAACAATTAGGTATGGACGCAGAGCCGGTTCGTCTAGGAGAAGTAAATGGTGAAACACAATTTGCACTCGATACATTTAAATTTGACGCACCTCGTCTAGTTGAAAAGGTTGCTGTCGAAGCAGATGCAGTCATTCTTGTTGACCATAACGAACGTCAGCAAAGTGCAGATGATATTGATCAGGTTCGAATTCTTGAAGTAATCGACCATCACCGTATTGCTAACTTTGAAACAAGTGACCCCTTATATTATCGTGCAGAACCGGTTGGCTGTACGGCTACTATATTGAATAAGATTTATAAAGAAAACGGTCTTGAAATACCAAAGGAAGTTGCTGGATTAATGCTATCAGCAATCATCTCAGATTCCTTGTTATTTCAATCACCAACTTGTACTGAACAAGATACAGCCGCTGCATTTGAACTGGCAGAAATCGCTGGTGTAGATGCTGAAAGCTACGGTTTAGAGATGCTTAAGGCTGGTGCTGATTTAAGCGGAAAAACCATTGATCAGCTGATTACCCTTGATGCGAAGGAATTTGCAATGGGTGATGCGAAAGTTGTTATTGCACAAGTAAATGCTGTTGATACAAATGAAGTAATGGCTATGCAGACAGAATTAGAAGCCGCCATCTCAGAAGTTATTTTTGAAAGGAATCTTGATTTATTCCTATTTGTTGTTACTGATATTCTGATTAATGACTCAGTAGTGCTCGCACTTGGCAACAAGACAGACGCTGTTGAAAAGGCATATGATGTCGAACTGTTTAATAACCTAGCTGTTCTTAAAGGGGTCGTTTCACGTAAAAAACAAATCGTCCCTGTGTTGACAAATATCCTTTCAAACTAAAAAAACGAACGTATCGTTGATTAGCGATACGTTCGTTTTTTTAATTTGTTTCATTTTTTTCTTTTTCATAGGCAATCACAATCACATCTTTATTAACCTGCTTACCGAGCTTATCCTCAAAACTCTTTACTTCATTAACTAAATCCTCAGACAGGCTGGCGGCTGTATAATCGTTTTCCTTTTGCAAGTAGTAATCCTCCTTCACATTTATCTGTAGAAGGAATTAGTATGTGCAATGGTTCCTTTGATTATACCGTTAGGAATTACTTGCTTTAGGCAGCTCTTTATTAAAAACAGCGAGGCGTTCAATTAAGTCACTGCTTGCTCTGTCGAGTCCAATGATGTGAACGGTTTTTCCTTGCTCTCGATATTTTAAAACGACTTTATCAACAGCACCGACCGCTGAATCATCCCACAAGCGGGAATGAGAAAAATCAATGATAATGGTCTTCACCGATTCTTGGGCTGTCAATTTATTAACGAAGTCACTTACAGATGCAAAGAAAAGCTGCCCCGTCACTTGATAGGTTACGTCTGTTGGTGTTTCAATCTTTTCGATATGAACACGAGATAGTTTTGCTGAGAAAAAGATCATGCTTAAAATGACACCGGCGAAAACACCCTTAGAAAGATCATGTGTATAGACAACCGTAAATACGGTGACTAGCATAATAAAGGTATCGCTCTTAGGTGTTAAATGAAGTCTTTTTAATGATGACCAGTCAAAGGTTCCGATTGAAACCATAATCATCACGGCCACAAGAGCTGCCATAGGAATTTTAATGAGGACGTCATTTAAAAGGACAATTAATATCAGTAAAAAGACACCTGCTACAAAAGTCGATAATCTTCCGCGGCCTCCGGATTTAATATTGATTCCTGACTGTCCAATCATGGCGCAGCCTGCCATACCGCCAAAACAGCCCGCAATAATATTAGCTATTCCTTGTCCGCGTGCTTCTTTGTTTTTATTGCTTTTAGTATCTGTCAAGTCATCCACAATCTGAGCTGTTAAAAGGGATTCAAGCAAGCCTACAAAGGATAGGGCAAGTGAATATGGAAAGATAATGGATAGTGTTTCAAACGTTAATGGAATGTCTGGAAGCATAAATAAAGGCAATGCCTGTGTCAGCTCGCCCATATCACCAACTGTCCGAACACCTGCACCTGTAGCTATAGCAATAATGGTTATAACAATTATTGCTACGAGTGCAGAGGGAATGACTTTTGTGAATCGTGGAAACAAGTAAATGATGGCAAGAGCCCCTGCTGTCATTACATACATAATCCAAGTTTCTCCGACAAAATGAGTTAATTGAGCCGTGAAAATTAAAATAGCTAATGAGTTTACGAACCCAGTCATCACTGGACGTGGGATAAACTTCATTAATTTACCGATCTTACAGACACCGAATATAATTTGCAGAACTCCTGTTAGAATAGTTGCGGCAAGTAAATACTGCAGACCATAATCTTTTACGAGGTCCACCATAACAAGTGCCATTGCTGCAGTAGCAGCAGAAATCATTCCTGGTCTTCCGCCTACAAACGATATAACCACAGCGATACAAAAGGATGCATAAAGACCGACCATTGGGTCAACTCCAGCAATAATTGAAAAAGCAATCGCTTCTGGGATGAGTGCGAGTGCCACGACAATTCCTGACAATATATCACCACGGATATTGCCAAACCATTCTTGTTTAATTGATTGGATAGTCAAAATAGATCTCCCTCTTCTATAAAAAGTACCGAGATGTTATTAATATTGGTGTTGAATAACGAACTAGATTATACCATGGTTCAGAAGTACGTGCGGTTAATTTACAAAAATGGTTAAATAACAAAGCAGTATATTCATCAAAAAAAGCCTGAAGAAACTTGCCTTCAGGCTTTTAAATGCATATTGTTAAATTCGTTCACTTGAAGAATCATCTTTTGTTTCATGTTTATTTCGTTCTTCTTTTTTTTCCATTTCGATATCTTCTAGTGGGAGATCATCGATGGGCATTACCACCTGATCACGGATTTTTTGATCTTCCCAATTCTTTTGAAAGGCTTTAGATTTGTCGTTCCGCTCCTCTAAAATTTTATCTTTATCAAGACCTGATTTATTATGATCACGAACTTCATCCATATAGAAACCCTCCTCTAATATAGTACCTAATCATTATATTCCCATTTTTATTACTTGAGAAACATATAAAGACACATAAACAGTAAACAAATATTGGGATTTTCTTTAAAAATGGTAACGCTTACCGATAAGCAAGGCAGGGATGGAAAAAGTTGAAAAAGTCGTTCAGCAAATGAAGGCAATACATGAGTCTGTCAAAGATGCCTCTTATATGATTGAATCGCTTGGACATCGATCTGATGAAATTAGTAAGATTGTTGGTATGATTACGAGTATTGCTGATCAAACCAATTTACTCGCCTTAAATG
>NZ_JAZVJO010000292.1:0-4271 GCF_059453735.1 Peribacillus sp.
TTCAATTCATCAGCAGCTTTCCCAATTTCATTCACCATAATCGTTATATGACCAAGTAAATTTCCTTCAACCGTATAAACAGTAGACACCGGTCCAGATAATTCAAAGACCTTGCCAAGATCATGTAAGATGACCCCTGCGTATAATAAATCTTTATCGAGCTTTGGATATAGATTTACGATTGAACTCGCAAGATCAAGCATTGACACCACATGATAGGCCAGACCTGAATAAAATTCATGGTGATTCTTTGTTGCAGCTGGGAATGTAAGAAACTCTTTTTGGTATTTTTTTAATAAATGACGTGTAATTCGTTGAATGTTTGGATTGCGCATTTCAAAAATAAATTGCGTAATTTTGTCCATCATCTCATCTTGGCTTATGGGAGCCGTCTGAATTAGGTCAGCAGGTGTAATTCCATCTGCTTCCGTAGTAACACGGATATTACGTATTTTTAGCTGATGGCGGCCGCGATAGTTTTGAATATCGCCCTGTACCTTGACAGTCCGTTCCCCAGCAAATGTCTTTTCATTTTCTTCTGAAACATCCCAAAGTTTTGCCTCAATTTCCCCCGTTTTGTCCGAAAGGATCAACGTCAAAAAAGGTTTTCCATTACTTGCTAAAGCTTTGGTACTACTTTTAATGTACATATATGTATCAATTGAGTCACCAATTCCATAATGATTAATTCCCGTTTCCATAGACATACCTCCGTTCATTAAGTAAAAATAGTATACCATATCAAGCATTTGATAGCTTGAAGTTTCCTCCTTTACTCCACTCAAAAAAACACCACTGCTTCACAACGTCAACTTCTGAATGTACAGATTAACGCTCGTTTTATTTAGGCTGACATAGTCACATAACTGCCTATACCAAACCGTTATC
This sequence comes from Peribacillus sp., assembly GCF_059453735.1. Classification (NCBI taxonomy): domain Bacteria; kingdom Bacillati; phylum Bacillota; class Bacilli; order Caryophanales; family Bacillaceae; genus Peribacillus; species Peribacillus sp. The sequence continues at coordinate 889 of NZ_JAZVJO010000292.1, forward strand.
AAGAGCCGCCCAGTACATAAAGAGACCTCCTGGTGGAAGTCTCTCCACTCTCTCTACTTATTGAAAAGAGTGCGTGTTGGTTTTCTTTAAGACGTGGATTTCAGACTCGGAAAAATGAGTAAGCAGTGTTTCATGACAAGTGAAAAAGATGATTTGTCTTGTTTCAGATAATTTTCGCAAAAGCTTAATCATATTTCTTGTCCGCTTTTGATCAAAGTTAACAAAGCCATCATCAATGATTAGAGGAAAAGGATCCTCTCCAAAAGTAGATACAGCAAGCGCTAACCTCATAGACGCATAAATCTGCTCAGCTGTTCCTCTACTTAATTCTTCGGCCTCAAATGTCAGCCGGTCATTTCGTTCAACTAGAAGACCCTTTCCGCTGTCATTTATGCGTATCTTCGTGTATTCACCATCTGTCAAGAAGGAAAAATAATCTTCCGCTAAAGCAATCACTGCCGGCAGACGTTCTTGTTTAAAGCTATTAATCGTTTGTTCTAGGAGCGTTTTGGCAATCGCATATCGACCCCAGACTTTTGCCTCCTCGTTCAATGCAGCCCGTTCTTCCATAAAGAGATGCATACGTTCCTCATACGTGCCCCCATCCTCAAGATTTTGAATTACATGCTTCAAATCTGAAAGCTCTTCTAGCAGCTGAGATTGACGTTTGGATTGTTCCTTTCGTTCCTTACTCAACCGTTCCAAACTATTTCCGTCAATTTGAGCAGTCAAATAGTCAGCTATTTGCTCATGTCCAAGCTGCGATTGTTGAAGTTGGATCTGAAGCAAGTCCCTTCTACTGGTTAGGCTTGCCCATTCCTGTGCTTTCAAGGCCTTTTGACGGTACTCTTCTTCATCGGCTGCATCCGTTTTGTTATAGAGCGTCTTAATTTCCTCATCTATTTGTGACTGATTATTTGTGAGTTTTTCTATTTCCAAAGTCAATTTATCTATTTCTGCACGTAACTGCTTGAATTGAATTGTTTTTTCAAGCGTATCGTTCAGCGCCTTTTTTAATAAGACAACGGCTTCTTGCCAAGAGGCTGTTGTATTCCCAAGCTCTCTACTGAAAGTAAGAAGTTCCTGCTTTTTATGGGTTGTTTCTTTTTTTAGAAAGGTCAACTGATTGCTTTTCTCTTCTTTTTCTAGCAAGAAATCCTTTAATTGACTAAGCATCTCAAAAATAACTTCCAAGTTATTTTCAATCGGATTTATCTGGATTCTCCAGGTTTCGCTGACAGCTAGTATTTCATCATTGACCTTTTTCCAGGAATGTTCCCAGGCTTCAAATTTCTGAATAGCTTTATCAAAGGCCAGCTCACGTTCTTCATGGCGAAACATTTCATTTCTTAAAGATTTTTCAGCTTCTCTGTCCCTTTCGAGGAGATCAAGCTGGGCCGCATGTTCTTCGGCAGGAATCGATTTTTCTTGATCCAGTGCTGCTTTCTTTCGTTTTAAGGTATCGTGCTGACGGCTTAACTCTTGAGCTAGTCCTTGCCCTTTAAATACCGATCTTGAGGCAATCAGTATAAACAATCCGGCAGTTAGAAGCAGGCCAATCATTACTTGATCTTGGGTAAAACTAATCACAGCTCCGGCTGCCAAGAGAATGCCCAACAACCCGAATAGATTTCGCTGACGTAAACGGTTTTGAGTCTCCCGTTTCTTTTGCTGTTCATACTGCTGTTCAACTTCTGCTAGTTGCTCCATCAGCAGAGCTTTTTTTAGTTTCTGAAAGCTTTCATTACTCACCCGTCCTACGGTTTCTTCAAGCTGCTTCCGTTTTTCTTCGGGAAGCATTCTTTCCTTTAACTCAGCTATCCGTGCTTCAGAACGTTCGAGCTTTTCTTTTTCTGTCTTATACTCTTCATCCAGCTGCTTCCGTTCATCAAGTAATCGGTTTTTATCCCGATCAAGCCGTTTAACATACTCTTTTACAAAATTACTTAAATCAAGCGTTAATAGACTGGTTTCATCTCCTGGATAATGGAGATTACCGTATGCATTTCTAATATCCTTTTGTATCCTATCTAGTTCTTGCAAAAGGACTGATTGTTCAAGTTCCATTTTTTCAAGAAAAGATGCTGATTCCAGAGCTGCTTCGATTTCTTCCTTATGGTCTTGTATATATTCATTTGGTTTTCGCTCTGCTTGTTCCTTTAGCACTGCTTTCTTTCTTTCGATAAGAGACACTACCTGTGATTGAATCTGCACCTTGGCTGAAAGAAATTGTTCAAGCCGCTGAATCCCATCCGCAATAAATGTTTGTTCTCCAAGACGTTCTAACTTCTGATCAAGGACATTACGTTCTTCCACAATGGGCTTAATACGCAAAAACTCCTGATACCTATATTGCATTTCTTCATTTTCACTACTTTTCATCTTTACGTCTGCCAATTGTTCTGTGTACTGTTTATGTTGCTCAATCAGTGCTTTATAAGCTTCCTGCTCATCTCCAGCAAGCTTCATTTGTTTATCTAATTCTTTGATTTTCTTCAGTTGAAGATTGATGGATGGTTTTTGTCCTGCTGGTTTAAACCGCTGTTCCATTTCTTTTTGGAGGGTGTTCTCCACTTCAAGCAGCACATCATTGCCAATTAATCCTGCAGACAGCAAAATTTTGCCAACGTTTCCTTCATTCATTGTATGTACTCCCTGTAACCCCTGTAAATTGAAGGAAAATACAGATTGAAAGTAGGACTTGTCAATCCCATGAAGAATGTCATGAAGCGTTTCCTCTGATCTGACCTCACCACTTTCGAGCGTAACCGTTACATCCCCAGCTGCTTTCCCTTTTACTCGTTCAATCATTACTTCACCATATCGTTCGGTAACAAGTACAAGTCTTCCTCCGTACTTAGCATGTTGCTTTGGTTCATATCTTGGCTCTTCATGGTTTTTACTTGGAAAGCCAAACAACATACTATGAATGAAAGACATAATTGTTGATTTTCCGGCTTCGTTTTCACCAAAAAACACATATAACTGCTGTAAATCATTAAATCGTTCATTTTCAAGCTTTCCATAGCCATAAACATGTAATTCTTTAATTCTCATCTTCTCACCTCTTTTACGACTTAAATAATTGAAACAGCATCTGTCGAGATTCCTCCAGCAGTCCTTTTCGTTCTTCTTCATCGAGCACATCTAAATAACGTCTTGCGCCTGGATGCTTATATAGTGATTGAAGGGCACCCTCAAAATCTGTAAATCCTTCAGCAAGCGCACGAAGTTCACTCGTGAATGGCGTTTCTGTATGTGTTAAGACCAATTCCTGGTGATTCGCTATTTTTATTTTATACGGCCAGCAAAAAGATTCTATTTGTGCCGCCTCATCTTGTAAAATAGCTAATAGATCATCCAACAGCTGTAGTGAGATAAGA
>NZ_JAZVJO010000293.1:0-13385 GCF_059453735.1 Peribacillus sp.
GTTAGAAACGATGCAATTCTTCTTGAGACATGTTAATCAGGATCTGGCTTATATGATAGATAGTAATCATGGTTGGAAGATAGCTAGATGGTTAGATGATAGGAATGTTACCTTAAATCATGGTGACGAACGTGTGGAAGAAGAAATACGACAATTCCAAGAACAATATGGTGAAGAACAGACGAGAGAATTAAAAAAGGAATTAAAGAACTTTCTTCTGCATGCACCTTCACACTATGTATTGAAAAAAAATGGCGTACCTACATTGGTTTGTACTCATGCAGGAATTAAAGACGAATATATAGCAAAACAATCGGATGCTGTGAGTGATTTTTGCCGTTATGGAGATACAGATGGTTTTGATGGTGCCGGTAAACCCATCAGAAAAGACTGGTCAATCCATCATAAAACAAATATTTTAATCATTTGGGGGCATGATCCCAAACCTAAGCCACTTATTATTAACAACACAATAAATATTGATCAAGGTGTGGTTTTTGGTGGAGAGTTAACAGCTTTACGTTACCCGGAAAAAGAATATGTTTCTGTTAAGGCTAAAAAAAATTACTCGGGTGCGGATAGTAATCCACTAAAAGAGCTGGAGAAAAAACGGTTAAATCCCCCCAATATTGCGAAGTTCATTAATGGTTACTCGGTCTTAACTGATGACTTGGGGGAAATTCATATACCTAAAGAATATGCAATTCCATCAATTGATACAGTATCTCATTTTACTGTTCCGATTGAAGAACTTGTGTATATCCCACCTACAATGAGTCCTGCTCCCTTGCCTTCCGCATTAGATGATTATCTTGAACATCCGAAGGAAGTCATTGATTACTATCGAAGCAAGGGTATTGAGAGAATGGTTGCTGAAAAGAAACATATGGGTAGTAGAGGGATTTTAATGCTATTCAACAGAAAGGAATCCGCTTTAAAATACATTGGACGCGAAACTTTAGGTGTTATTTATACAAGATCAGGAAGAAAATTCTTTGCTGATGAAGTAGAAAGTACTATCCTGCAAAGGCTAAATGACGGATTAAACCGCCATGGTTATTTTCAAAAGTACAATACGGATTATGTGCTATTAGATGCTGAAATCATGCCATGGAATCTAAAAGCTAAAGAATTGATTAGTAATCAATATGCACATGTTGCTGAAAATGCCCTTCTAGATCGAACGATAATTAAAAGCAAGCTTGAAAAATCTATTCAGACTAATAAAGACTTAGAAGCATGGCTTGGTGAATATGATGAAAAACTAAACAATGCATATGTGTTTAAAGAAGTTTTTCAAAAATACTGTTGGGACATAGAGGATATTAACCAAATTCAGATTGCCCCATTCCACGTACTAGCACATAGTAATGAAACGTTCTTTAATAAGCCGCATACTTGGCATATGGAAATGAATCGAGAATTTGCAAAAATGGCAGACCTGTTTGTAGAAACTGAATTTATGGTTATTGACGATTCAACAAGTGAAGAGGCGGTTATTAAATGGTGGGAAAGCATCACAAATGATGGACATGAAGGAATCGTTATTAAACCGGAACGATTTATATCAAAAGCAAAAGGTAAACTTATACAACCTGCCATAAAGGTTAGAGGCCGGAAGTATCTAAACATTATTTATGGTATGGACTACTTACTACCAAAAAATTTGAACAGGTTAAAGGAAAGAAATGTTTCCAAAAAACAGAAGCTGGCACTAAAGGAATTCACGCTAGGAGTAGAAGGAATTCGAAGATTTGTTAGTGGAGAATCGATTGAAAGAGTACATGAGTGTGTGCTTGGAACACTAGCAATGGAATCAGATCCGGTTGATCCGAGGTTGTAACAATTGAATAACAAAAGACTAAAGCAGAGGGGACTCCCCTCTGCTTTAGAACATTATCTAAAAGTAAACACTGTAATATAAACTGAAACGCCGTATACGCGATCCGTACGTACGGTGTTGTGAGAGGGGCGAAATAATCTAACTTATTTTCCCTCTACTCGATTACTCAAATAACGTATTTCTATGAGGAACTCCTATTGCATCGAAAAGAAGCAGTGTCTCAATGGACACTGCTTCTTTTTTGATTATTGACTTACTTACAACTCATCAGCAATACCAAGCAGGGCAATCCCAAAAATAACAACAATAATGATGGCATATTGCATTTTGTTCAGTTTTTCCTTAAGGAATATACGTGACAGGATGACAGAGAAAATGCTATATGAAGCAATAAGCGGTGCGGCGATAATTGCATTCTTTGCCATTGCAAATACATAAAAGAATTGACCAATCGTTTCAAGGATGGCAGCAGACGCTTTATCTCGTTCGGTAAAAACGTTGAATGATTCTTTTTTAATTAATTTAAGGTATCCAAACGACAATACAGCACAAATGAAGAAGGTATATTCATAGGCTAGCAGTGCGGAATCTTCGCTGATCAGACTTAATTCATCTAAGTAAATGGCATCGGCAAAGGTTCCTAATCCATCAATAAAAGCATAAAGGATAGGGAAAATAATCGCCATAAAGCCAATTTTATATTTTTTATCAATTTCAACGGATCGATTTTGAAGGGCTTCGTTTTCGGCTTTCTTTTCTAAAACGGCGATTCCAATAACACCTAATGTGATAATAATGAGTCCTAATACTTCTATTACACCTAATTCATGGGTGAAAAAGATAAAAATTAGGATTGCCGTAACGGCTCCAGAGGAGTTTTGGATAGGCGAAGCAATCGAAAGTTCCAAATATCGTAACCCGATATAACCAATTGCCATCGACAAAATGTAGAGTCCTGATACAGGTAAATAAGTGATTAAATCCATAGGATTAAAAGTCAATCCTTTGAATAAAAGATACCCTGTTGCATGCAAACCCATAACCAAGCCGACCATAATGATGATTTTAATATGGCTGAACTTATCATTACTATCTGTTCCTTTTTTATAAAATAGATCCGCGCCGCCCCATGCAAGTGCTGTGAGCAGAGCAAAAATAAACCACATAATGAATTCTCCTCTTCTTGTTTATTATACAAATATAGCAATGCGATAATTAAAACTCTTAATTATACAACGCATAAAAATCACGTCAAGAAGAAGTTTAAAGAAGGGTTCATTTAGAACGCACTTTCCCTGGATCCAGAGAAAGGGTTTTTTTGAAAGGATTATAACAAATTGCAGATTTACTGATACACAGTTACAAGGGTTGAGGGAAAAAATCAAAAGGCTGCCGACTCTTTCTCAACAGCCTAAAAAACGATATAAATAACCTGAGAATCATATTGTATTTTTAAAATACAACATTCCGCTTATGGCTAGAGAAAGGATGCCTAAAAATCCAGAATAAATCGCTATTCTTGTTCTGGATCTTCGGTATGTGGTTGTTTCATTGTTGAATGTATCTCTTTGCTGTTGAGGCGTCGTCCATGCCCCAACTGATATACCGGAGATAATGATACAGACTACACCGAAAAAAAAGAAGTACTGCAAAAAAACACCCCCTTTCTACTATTAGTACGTTACATATTCTTATAAGTTTCGCTATTAAGTAAAATGATTGATAAAATACCCACTCTTTCTATTCTGCTCATTTATTTAAAAACTAATAGGAGTTTCTGCCATTTTTTATTTATTAAAAGATTTATTTTTATTTAATCAATCGATTGATTAAATTGGTTAAACCATTGATACATAAGGGTTTTAAAAGATACAGACAGTTCGTTAATGATTTAGAAAATAAATTATTTAAATAATTTTTAAAATACAGTTTATTTGGGTATATACTTAAAGTAGATGAAGTAGGACAAGTGCTGTACATCCAGATCCTATTAGTTTAAAAAAACCGTAATGGAGGAATGGAAATGGAAAACATGACGATGAGTATGATGATGAAGATGTCAATGGAAAGAATGATGACAGAAATGAATGGTATGAAAATGATGATGACTCGAATGCAAGGCATGGAAATGAATGACGAAATGGGTATGGATATGAAAGAAATGATGATGAAAATGCAAGAGTGTGATGAAATGATTTCAACCATGATGCAAATGATGTCAGCTATGAAGGTTAACGCATAAAAAAAGATGGAGTATCTCATTAACGAGATACTCCATCTTTTTTTAGTTAGTTATGAACGTTTTACCCTCTAGACAGCGGATTTCCCGGCTGATTTCCATACGCTGTTGTTTTAAAGTCCAGAGCTTTTCTCCTATTACTTCTGAGATGGCTGAATCATTTCGCAGTTCTTTGTAAAGAGCCAGTATTTTATTATTTACCCGCTCAAAGGACTCCCATAGAGCCTGAATCTCCCAGGTTTTATCTGTTTTCTGATTATGATTTTTTAGTTGTTCAATTATTTCATTTTGCCAATGAATATCACCAAGATCTTTTGCAAATAGGTAAAGATCTAAGTATTCATCCACGGTTAAAAAGGTCTTATTATTTTTCATCGATAAACTCTCCTTTTCTATACAAAAAAACTCTCTTCCTAAGAAGAGGGCTTTTGTAAGAAAAGACACCTCCCCTTATCGTCCAAAGCTAAGCTTTGCTGGAATTAGCACCATCACTACGTGTGGTTGCTGAGGTTTCGTCGGGCCAGTCCCTCCACCTCTCTGGATAAGAGATATGTTTTTATTGTATAAATAGTATTTTGATTATTCTAATAAATAAAATTGAATTTGTCAATTGAATGTCGAAAAAATTACTTTAGACCTAAGAAGGATTTTCGATATAAACACGGAATTTGAACTAGTGAAGTCAAAAATTATCAAGGGGGAATTATTTTGAATCGGAAACAGAAAACTGCAAGTATCTTGTTAGCCATGTCTCTAGTAGTCGGTGTGCCATTTAGTGCTTCAGCAAAAAAAGCTCCTGCACCAGTAAAGGTTGAATATGTGGCATTAGGGGATTCGTTAGCAGCAGGGCTGTCACCGAATGGCTATTTGGATTATGGGTACGTTGATTATATTGCTGATTCATTTGTGGCAAAAAAGTATAAATTAGCTGACTTTGATAATTTCAGCGTACCAGGTTATACATCGGATCGTCTTCTGCTAGATGTAACGAAAAGCAAGAAAATCAGGAAGGAAATTAAAAGCGCTACTCATATTACCATTGATATCGGGGCAAATGATTTACTTGCCAAGATAAATACGGATCCTTCGAAAGCACCGGAAGCACTTGTCGCTGTTTCTACTAATCTGAATAAAATACTTAAAACAATTGACGGCCTTAATCCGAAGGTAAAGGTTTATGTAATGGGTTACTATAATTGTTTCCCCTATTATCCAGCTGAACAGCAAGCTGCTTTAATGCCGCTGCTAACAGGGCTTAATACGCAAATTAAGTCAGCAGCTACAGAAAATGGTGATACATTTGTGGCGACTGACAAAGCGATTGCTAAGAATTATAAAAAATACCTTCCAAATAAGACGAATATTCATTTGAGTGATTCTGGATATAAAGTGCTTGCAGCCGAATTTTGGAAGGCGATTAGTAAAAAGAAATAAATAGAGATGAGTGGAGTCCTCTAAGTGGAAGGGCTCTTTTTTATGAAAAATTATTTAATCAATCGATTGATTAAATTTTTTAAACATCATTGGCTTGAATTGTTTCGGTTGTTTATAGTAAATGCATATCGTATGTGTAACTAGTTTTTTTGAGGTGATTATATTGAGTTCTGGCAGCTGACCGACCAGCAAATAGAAGAAGTTAACTCTCTCTAGTTCGTTTTATTTGATCAGTTAAAACTAGGTCAGTTATGTCTAATAAGATGAATATTAAAAGCAGGTGATTTTATCTATTTATCCTCCTCGGCCCGCTGTTTTAATTACATATATTTACTTTTATAAAAAATAAATGCAATAATTAATATATAAGGTATAACCAATTATGGTTAAAATGCAAATAAAATACTATACTATTCATATAATTTGCTATTTTCTATCATTTGTAGATTGCTTTACTTACGTATGTAAGGGGGGATATGGGTGAAATTATCTAAGTATATAAGTTTTATGATGTGGGGCAGAATACATCGGAGTTGCGGAAGAATTCAAAACTATGTACATAGAGTGGCCCTTAATTTACTAGAATTAGAGAATATTGATGGAGAGATTAGACGACTGATTGAAAAAATTGATAGGTCGTTCAAAAATTCACTAGATGTTTACTATAATCAGAAAGCTTACTTTGCTGTATCGGTTTTCGAATCAAATGCTATCAATAAAGAGATTAATGGAGTCTTCAATCCTGTTCGAGGCGATGAGCCCGTTATCTGGCTATTGAATCAGCTAGGCTATATTGACGGAAAGGAATACTAAGGTATGACTAAAATTCAGCAGCAGATTTATACGAGGGAGCGCGAGGGGATTTTTTCTTCCTCACCGGGTTACTCTACTATCGCAGCCTCACCTGGATTAGATAAGTCTTACATTAAACAAACGCTTCAACCGCTCTGCGCTTATTATCCGCCGCAGTCTTTGACAATTGCAGGTATCAGAGAAGAAGAACGCTATCCAAAAGCCAATTTAATCACCTTCACTGAAATGGGTGAATTAGTGATCGGCCAAAGTGTATACAAGGAATCTGATTATACGGGTGAAAGAGAAACATTTTTCAGTCATAACTATATTGTTCCAAAAGATAGAGTAAGAGAATACCTCACTTCAGCCGATAAGCTGTTTGGAGAACTTCCATTTCGAGTAAATTATGATGTGTCACATGGAAAGGTTCTGAATGAAATTGATGCTCTTCCGGTTATGAAACCATCTGTACAACCATTGAATCAGCTTCTGATTGAGCTTGGAATAAGCGGGAAACAATTTAAACAAGTGGTATATGCGGTATTAATGTCAATGACAACGAAGAACAAAGTGTATATTTCATTACCTGGTGATATCACCAAGGCGACACAAGGTGCCTATCAATTAGGTTACTATGTCTTTCAATGTATCCCTTTTGAAATGAGAAAAGCATTTAGCATGCTTACCTATCATGCAGAGCCGCAAAGTAAGAAACATATAGGGTTAATGTTTGTAGAAAAAGGAAGTATACGTCCGCAAGACAGCACGATCCAAAGGGATTATGTCTTTGATTTTGACCAATCTTTTTTTCTAAATATCAGTGATGACGCAGATCAGGAGCCTTTCATTCAATTTGCCAGCAAACTGGTCCAAGAGCGTTCAAGAGATTTAGAGCATTTTTATGCCTATGCAGAAACCAATTTGCTGGATATCGCTAACCCTTCGCTTACACTCTACAATGAACTAAGCAGGTTATATATGTTGGAAATGGGTGAATACCGCGAAACTGAAGCAAAAAAATTATTCTTATTTAAGAGTTTTCGTTCTTTCTTAACGAGAGATAATTATCACGATAAGCCTGAACTTTGTGAACAACTACATGCGTTGATTGATCAAGAAAGTAAGAGTCTTACACCGAGTAATCTGCCTGAAAAAGAACTGATTAGCGAGATGATTTACTTTTATTCGATTTTTTCCAGGGAAAATCGTAATCCGTATGTTTCGTTTTTTTATAGGGTCCTTTATTATGGCAGCAAGGATTTGTCCTATATAGGTTTTCTCTATAGTCAGATAAAAGCCTTTCCGGGTTTATTTAAAGGGGTAAACCAATTAGTCTTTAGTAAAAATCATTTAATCTCGATTGTATTTGAGCCATATATTCAAAACTACTTTAGTCGTATTACTACATTGGATATACTCATGAATGAAATCGTATATTGGCATGAGCATACTCCTGAATCTCTTGAAAATTACCGCTTTCAAAAAGCGGCCAGCGCAGGGATACTCAGTTTGTTTCCAAATGAAAAAAACCAGCTTCAAGCCTACCGTAACGTGAAGAAGCTGCTGTATGCAGACCAAGGATATGTGCGTTCTGATGACGTTGAAGTCTTTAAGAAAGAAATAATGGAAGAGTTATCGCTTTTGTTCATTAGAGAATTAGATTTGAACTTGGTAAGTCCCAACGATTTAAATCAATTGACAGTGATCACAAATCGGGTTCCAAAAGTGCTTCAGCTTGGTGAAGTGAAGTGGAAAATAAGGGTGATTCAACAGGCACAAGATATCCTGCAAAAAGGGTATCCAAGGGAATCTGATAGACATGCTCATCAGCCTTACTTTACTCAATTGCAAATGATGCTTTTAAAGGGCATACCTGATAAACGAATTGTGCAGCTGGCAGAGTTGACGGCCTTTTGCTTCCTGAATAAGGATCAAAAGCAAACGAAACTTTACCGATATGATGATATGCTGTCATATGTTCATAAAAATGGCGGCGGACTCGAGGGAGTCAGACAGTTTTTATTTGTTTTTTCAAGACTTCATGATGGGCTTGTAGAAGAAGATCCGGATTATAAACGTTCTGTTGAACGATATCTGCATAGTCATGCTAAAGATATTCTTGAAAACAAGCGAACGCTGAAAAGATGGCAGGACAATTCTCAACTGAAAAGCTTTTTGGACCGGGTTAAATATGAGCGGATGTCAGGCTTTAGAAAGTTTATGTATATGAATAAAAAAATGCTTCTTTCTGGTGTAATGCTAATTGTCTTAACCTGTGGTGCTCTGACTGTGTTTACGATGTATAAAATGAATGAAGCGGAGAAAGACAAAGAAGTAAGTGAAGAGGCTGCTGCTTTATCTCCAATCCTGTTTATTAAGGGAATTAAAGCCGTTGGAAATCAATCAATCGAGTTACAGGCATATGATAAAGAAACAACAAAGATAGAAAAGTCTAGTCAACAGATTACGATAAGTTATCTTGGTTATGTTTATTCGTTAGAAACTAAACGGGTTACAGTTGATAAAGAAAAAGAAATCATCACTTTTCAAAGAATGGACAGCTACCATTCAGCAGATATGGAGAAGCTGGTAGAAATCAGTGAAAAAGAGAAAGGACAAGAAGAATAATCATGATTAAGGCACTGGCCGATACAGTGCTTTTTTTTGAGGGCACAGTAAAGTAGATTTCTTCATACTTATAAGTAAATAGTCACCTTCTAATAGGAATAGTAATTATTAGCAACTGTGTCTTATTCGTTTTCTTTTGATAAATAGGGGGAAGAGAAAAGAAGGAGAAGTGGGAGGAATGGATCATGAATAGTGCCGAACTAAAAGAAAATCTGACTCAAAGAGCAAGGAACACAAAACATGAACTAAAACCATGGATGAAGATTTTTGCCAGAATTGGTTTTATGACAAAAGGATTTGTGTTTATTTTAGTAGGGATCCTGTCGCTGCTGGCCGCTGCTGGGATTGGAGGAAAAGCAAAAGGGACCAACGGCGCTATTGAAGCTGTAGCAGCAAAACCTTTTGGTGAAGCGCTGCTATGGGTGATTGCTTTAGGACTATTAGGCTATATTATCTGGCTGTTCATTAAAATATTTGAAGTAAAATCATTGAAAAAAAATGAGATGAAGGGCTGGACGACGAAAGCAGGAGATATAATTTCTTGTGTCATTTATATTGGTATAGCCTATAAAGCCTTTTCTTTTGCTATTCATGCCGGAAGTACAGGTGACAGTAAACAAACATGGACAGCAATGATATTAGCAACTGACGCTGGTCCATGGCTTATTGGTTTAATTGGCCTAGGAATCATTGCCAACGGGATTTATCAAATTTATTCAGGTTGGAAAGAGAAATTTATGTCACAATTTAAAGTGACTGAAATGAGCGATAAGGAAATTGAGGCGGCTAAGAAGTCGGGCAAAATCGGATTCATAGCACGAGGGTTAATTTTTGGTTTCCTTGGGTTTTTTGTCACTCGAATGGCGATTACTTCTGATTCAGATAATCCTAAAGGATTAGATGAAGCTTTGCAAAAGCTGCTTCAGCAGGATTACGGGTCATATATGCTTGGCGTTGTTTCGATTGGATTAGCGTTTTATGGAATGTATGAGATACTGAAGGGAAAAAATAAATATTTGGATCTTTAATTTCTAAATCCTCCTCCGTGGGGATTTTTTTTGAAAAGAGTTGAAAAAACATAGTTTTTAATATATAGTTGCTTACATAAAGTAAGTAAAGAGGAGCGTTGAAAATGAAATATCAAAATCATCCTTATACTTATGTAGGGAATGTTCATTTACTGGTTAAGGATTTACATCGCAGCATGACTTTTTATAAAGAAGTGATCGGATTTACCATACTTGAACAAACAGAAAAAAAGGCCGCGTTATCGGCGGATGGCAAAACCGTTTTACTAACAATCGAACAGCCGGGAGTAATCATTGAAAAACAACCTCGGACAACTGGCTTGTATCATTTTGCACTTTTACTGCCGACGCGGGCAGACTTAGGGAATGTTCTGCTGCATCTTCTCCAATCGGGGTATCCTCTTCAAGGCGCATCTAATCACGGTGTGAGTGAAGCTATCTATTTAGGGGACCCAGATGGGAACGGCATAGAGATTTATGCAGATACTCCAGAAGAAGAGTGGATATGGCAGGATAACCATGTGCAGATGATTACTGAATCGATGGACGCAGAGGGGGTACTTGCCAGCCGGATAAGCGATACTTGGAATGGATTACCTGTGGGAACGGTCATGGGACATATCCATTTGCATGTTTCAGATTTAGTGAAAGCAGAAGAATTTTACATCAAAGTCCTTGGTTTTGAAGTGGTGTTAAGATACGGAGCACAAGCGTTGTTTATTTCAACAGGAAATTATCATCATCATATAGGTTTGAATACCTGGGCAGGCGTTGGAGCTCCTGCACCAACGAAGAACAGCTTAGGATTAAAAACCTTTACCTTGCATTATCCAGATATTGAAACGCTGCAAAACGCTCTAGCCAATTTAAAAGAATTGGGTGCCTATCTATCAGAAGACCAAGGGGCGTATATCACACAAGACCCTTCAGGAAATGTAATACGATTATATGTATAACAAGGTAGACACCGGGATAATTTCTCGGTGTCTTTTTTAAGCTCGTAGAACACCTGCTAATAACGAAAAAAAAATCCCCAGACAGGGGATTTTTTTAGATAAGTTTTTCAAAATTAACGCGCCTATGAATGGCTAGAATAAGAGGTGCACCAATTGCCATGACAACAAATTCACCAATGGCAGTAGTCAGCCAAGTCCACATAATAGGCAGACCAAAAGCAAGGTTGAGCTCCAGCGCAATAATAAACATCGTTACGGTAAACGCAAGGATGTTGACAAGCATCCGTTTCCAGATGGTTTGAATGAAGCGGCAGCAAATAATTGTAATCGTCAAAGCAATTAAAGATTGACCCACTCCAAAGATTAAATCATAGGCTTTCATTGGCGAAAATAGTAGATTGGTTAAAAAGACACCTAATAAAATACCAAAAATATATTTTTTGTTAAAAACGATTAAGTGATTAAACATTTCAGAGACTCGGAATTGAATATTAGTGAAACCAAATGGCTGAATAAGCATTGAGACAGCAATGTACAAAGCGGCTAAAATACCGTTTATAACTAGTGTTTTACTATTCATTTAGCAGGAACTCCCTTAGTTTTTTAGCGTGGGATGGTTTCGAACCACGTTTGAGTGAATACTCGAAGACTAATAATATACTATTCGGCAGCTATTAGTCAATTGGGAGTGTGATTTCAACAGTTGTTCCTTTTTCAATTTCACTATGAATGTGGACAGATCCTTTATGTGCCTCAATAATTCGATAGGTGATGGTGAGGCCTAAACCAGTGCCCTTTTCTTTGGATGAGTAAAAAGGTTCGCCAAGATGCTTAATTCTTGACTGAGTAATACCCAGTCCGTCATCTGTAATTTTGACTAAGACAGATGAGTTATTTAGAATAAACTCAACGTTAATTTTTGTGGCCCTTGCTTCGATTGAATTTTTGATAATATTGATAAACACTTGTTTTAGTTGATTGGCTTCGCAGGATATAGTCGGTAGTTGCGGGTTACTGCTGATGTTGAGTTCTGTTCCAGAAAAATGAGCTTGCGGTTCAAGCAGAACAACTACTTCAGTCATTAATTGGTGGAGATTTTGTTGTGTAAGCTGTAATTCTTGAGGTTTAGCTAATACAAGCAGCTCACTGACAATCAAATTAATTCGATCTAATTCGTTTAACATAATGTTGAAATAATCTTCACGTGTATTTGAATCATCCTTAAGAAGCTGAATAAATCCCTTAATTGAAGTAAGTGGATTTCTAATTTCATGGGCGACACTTGCTGCGAGTTCGCCGACTATGGACAGTTTTTCTGCTTTTCTAAGCATTTTTTCAGTTTCTCTGAGGTGTGTAACATCTTTTGCGTAACAAATTACTCCGGAGATTGTGCCGTTTATTAGAATTGGAACAATAGTGCAAGATAGCCAAAATTTACCTGTTTTTGTTTGAAAACGCAAATCTCCTTTATGAATGCCTTTTTTACTATGGATAACATCAGCAAAGGACTTTTTGAGGTTAAGTTGATCCGCTGGAGATTGAATGATGAAGTCAAAGATAGATACCCCAACTAAGTTCACTTCAGATTCGCCAATTATCGCTTCAAATCGAGAGTTCACATCAGAAATTAATCCTTGTAGGTCAAGCATAAATAGCGGGTCTGGATTATATTCATATAAAGATTTATATTGCTGTTGGCTGACAGATAGTTCATTCTGTGCTCGAATGATATCGGTAACATCACGGCCAATTACAATGAGAGATTTTCTTGATCCATCTTGTTCAAAAAGAGGGATTTTTGTAGTATCAAATATTCGATGAGTGCCATCTGTGAGCTGGATAACTTCTTGGCAACGTGTTACTTTTTTGGAGTTCCAAGTTGCTTCGTCCGACATTTCACAATATTCGAGAGCACCCGAGCTAGTATGTGTATAGACGGCAAGTTCTGAGTCTGTTTTTCCTTTATAATCAACATGTTCTAGGTGAAAGAGTTTTAAGCCAAACTCATTCACTTTAATCCAATTGCCCTTACCATCCTTGAAATTCACGAAGTCCCCCATTGTATCGATTAATGCATGCAGCCGCATCTGCTCTTCGGTAAGCTCTGAAAATTGTTCCATTTTTGAAAGATATAGATAAAGAAATGTTCCCGTGCAAATTAGAAGGATGATACCAATCGATCGGTGAATATAGACTCTTAAATATTGTTCCTGAATCAGGTTATACATAATATAATCAATAATAAATATCCCTGAAAGGCCTAAAATAGTAAAAAAAAGTAATGCTTTATATTTGGACATATTTAATCTCCTTCATCTTTGCAGCTTTGGACCCATATGGGATGAGTGGTATTTGTTTCTATTTTAGCAAAGTTACCACAGTAATCCTATAGAACAAATGATGAGAAGTTTGGGTTTTGAATTTAAATACATTATTTAGATATAATTGTGAAATAGAGAGGG
>NZ_JAZVJO010000294.1:0-1954 GCF_059453735.1 Peribacillus sp.
TTGTATAAAGAAAAAGTAGATACGATGGGTATTCGGTTTACTAGTGAGAACGCTACAGGAATGCTGATTAAGTCGAAAGTGGTTGAAGGAGATCCAGAGGTCGAGTATTTCAGAAGAAACTCGGCAGCGTCTACATTAAATGCAGATGACTTTTCTGAAGAATACTTCGGGCAAGCAAAGCACCTTCATGTGACGGGAATTCCTTCAGCACTGTCAACTGGATGTCATGAATTTTCATTAGCAGCGATGAGGTATATGAAGCGAGAAGGAATGTCAATTTCCTTTGATCCGAATTTACGACTTAAGTTATGGCAGGATAAACAAAAAATGATTAACGAAATCAATCAGCTTGCTTGTTTGGCGGACCTATTCTTACCTGGAATGTCAGAAGCTGAGGTATTGACTGGTCTTTCTACACCTGAGGAAGTGGCGGATTTCTATATAAGTAAAGGGGTTAAAAAAGTTGTTATCAAGCTTGGTGCGAAGGGTGCTTACTTTAAAAACGATAGCGAGGAAGGCTACATAAATGGGTTTGTGGTTGATGAGGTAGTGGATACAGTTGGTGCTGGAGATGGCTTCGCTGTTGGGGTTATTAGTGGATTACTTGACGGTAAATCGATACAAGAAGCTGTTATCCGCGGCAATGCAATTGGCGCTCTTCAAATTATGTCACCGGGAGATATGGATGGAATGCCAAGCAGATTAAAACTAGATGAGTTTATTGAAAAACAGCATAAAGTTCAAGAAAGTTAAATGCGGCACTCAATAATCTGATTACGATGCATGAGGAATTATTAATAGATATGTTGGATAGATAATAATGAGAATAAAAATGGCATTGAAAAAGTTCTTAGTGGTATAGCAATTATAGCGACGAGTGTGTTAGTAACGGCTATCTTAAGGCCTAAACTTACAATGTGGGTGGTGAAAATACAGGACAAGAGATGGATCCCGTAGCAGGTACAAGAAAACAGCTGCTACACCTGATTAAACTTCCATTCGTAAGATGCGATAAAGGAAATGTAAGTGTTAATTAATTCAACTGAGGTTTTTTGCCGCAGTTGTTTTTGTATTTTCATAATAAGCTATATACTAATAGAAACGGGTATAGACTTTTAAAGAATTAAGGAGTGATTGTTTTGAAGGAAAATTCGGTGTTAAACAAGCTAAAGAAGCATACGCCGATAATCTTAGGGAGCGAAGCCTTTAATAAGTATGCCGTGCTCGTACCTCTTGTAGAAATCAATGGAGAAACTCATATATTATTTGAAATTCGTTCTCTTGAGATGCGCAGGCAGCCGGGTGATATTTGTTTTCCGGGAGGGAGAAAAGATCCTCTTGACCTAAATGAACAGCAGACGGCGATTAGGGAGACAACGGAGGAGTTGGGTATTAACAAAGAAAACATAACTGATGTTACTCCGCTTAACTATATCGTTTCTCCAGGGATGATAGTTTATCCCTATGCAGGGGTGATTGACCCTTCTGTACCTATGAAGCCGAATCCTGCGGAAGTTGGCGGGGTTTTTACTGTGCCGTTAACTTATTTTTTGGATAATCCTCCCGCAATCTATCCAGTAAATTTAAGGGCTGAGCCGGAAGAAAACTTCCCCTTTGAGCTTGTAGTGGGCGGGGAGAACTACCACTGGCAGACAAGAAAGGTGGATGAGTATTTTTATTCTTATAATGGGAGAGTAATCTGGGGAATGACAGCGAGAATATTAGCTCATTTAGTAGACATTATTCGATAATATTCAGTCTAGATCAGTTTGAACCTGCGAATTTTATTCAAAGGTTCTTTTCTTTTGATTTAATTAGAAAAATTTATATAATATTATTAATTATAGTAAGATAGATATGAGTTGAAAATAGGGAAGGGGATTAATCATTTGTCGGGAGACCAGATAGGAACGAAAACTGAATGGATGAAGCAGACTAACGGTGGTCATATTTT
>NZ_JAZVJO010000295.1:0-7689 GCF_059453735.1 Peribacillus sp.
GAATTCTTCCGTTACCTGATTTAGAAGCCATTGAGGAATCAAGCAATTATAGAGAATCCTTTTTCGAGGTGAAATTCCCATCTCTATTACTAGAGGAACAGGCATTAACTCTTGTTAATACTCCAGGTTTATCAGGAAGTGCAGCTGTTCGAAATGAATTTTACACATTAACGCATATGGCAGATGGATTATTAGTTACACTCGATGCGCAGTCACCATTTACTGAGCGTGAGCGAGAACTTGTCTTAGATGTAAGAAAACGGACGCCTCACTTACCGATTCATTTTGTCTTAACAAACTTAGAGAAAATTTTCAATGAGCATGATGCCATCCGAATTCTTGAAGATACAGCTGACCGTATTCGTGACTATGTCCCAGAAGCAGAACTATTTGCTTATTCAAGTCAACATCATCAAGGTGATGCAGCTAGCTTTATTTGGCGCAATTTCAGCGGCGATCATCTTCCTGTCGAGAGAAGAGGCAACATGCTGTTCTACATCCGTAAAACCTTAGCAACCCTGCTAGAGAAACGGATCGAGATGGAAAATCAACATGTTGAATCGATCAGGTGGAATGAAGAAATGGTCGTTAAACTTAACGGCGCCATCCATCAAGTAACAGATCAAGAGACAGAAAATGTACGAACGATTACCAATTCCTATAAATTACTTAAAGACGAAGTTCGGAATGACCTTACAGGAAGGATTCCTGATCTTCTTCGTGACTGTGCTAGTCTGTTAAAAGAGGACAGTGATTTCCGACGTATCCATATCTTACTTAATGAAGAGATGAATGTACGGATTCAGGATTATGTCAAAAATCGGGTACTTCCTAAATTCCATGTTTCTTTACAAGATTGGATTAATCAGTCGAAAGAAGAATTTAACCAAAGTCAGCATCTTTTAAATGAAATGGCAGAAGGTTTTAATACTCTTTATGGCGACGAACGTATTGAACTCGCATGTGATTACCGAGTGCTTGATGACTGGAGTCGTGATGCAGAGCGGATGACAAGTATGGTGCAAGTGGATGACATGAACATTCTAATGCGTCATACCCCTTCACAACTTCTCCTTAAAGGTGCGGGTAAGTTATTCGGAGGACTTACGCAAAATAAAGGAACATTATATAATCAATACAAAAAATATCTAGAAACCATGGATTATGATGATGTAGCAAATGCAGTTGCGGCAAAATTCCTGTCACAATTTGTCTTGTTTGAAAAATCCTTGGAACGAGATATTGCTATGTTCTTTAGACATCCATACAACGTTCTTAATCAACATATGGAACAATGTCAAATTGAAATTTCAGATAGCCAATCCGCACTTGATCAAATGAGAGAACTTCCAGAGTTGTATCGGGATCCAATCACATTATTTAAAATAAGATTGCGTCAATATGAAATGATTCAAGATTCTAGAAAGTAACTATCAAAAAGAGGCTGTTCCTTTAAGGAGCAGCCTCTTTTTGATAACTATTTCATTTTTTTTATATCCTCGTCACCTTCAAATTTATTATCTTCAAGAATTCCGATTTCATCAATAAATTGTCTAGCTTCTTCATCACCATATTGATAAATAATGGCATAAATATGTTTTAGAGCCGCATCGTACTGATCATTTGGTTTGTCTTTGTGATAAGGAACATAGGGAATAACTGATCGGATGTGTGCTTGTAAGTCTGCCGTATGACTTTTTTCAAGTTGTAATTTTAAATCAGCTAATTCCTCTGCAGTTGCATATATTCTAAAGTTTGGATTTTCTTCTATCAGCGGCTGTTCAAGAATATCTCCGCTTACAAGATCAACGAAATAGGTTTGTTTTTCGGAATTCATCATGTTCATCTCCTTATTTTCTTTAGTACTATTCTTTTACCACAATTTTGAATGTTTTAACCCTATTCACTGAAAAGGAAACTATTATAATGGTATAATGAACCAATTAGAAAGAGGAATGGAGAGTATATCATGCGAAAAAAAGCACTATTATTTATACTTGCTTTAAGTCTGTTAGCAGGTTGTACAACCCGTGCCTATGAAACGAACATGGAGTTAGGCAGGAATGAATTAAAGAAACAACATTATTTAGAAGCTTCTGAAGCATTCGATAAGGCTTATCAAGATAAAGATTCCGCTGAAGCAAGAGATCTTCGGAACTTATCAGCTGCTATGAGTAAAGCAATGACCGCCTATGAAACGTCAGATTATCCAACAGCACTTACGCTAGTAGATAAAGTAATCAATTATAAAATGAGTGAGCCTGAGGGTGAAGACGTTTATAAACAGGCGAAAGAGCTGAAGAAGGAAGTAAGTACAGCCATAAAAGAAAACGAAGAAATGGCGTTGAAACTTGCGGAAGGAAAAGTTTTGCTTTCGCAAAAACAATTTAAAGAGGCCCACAGTCTTTTTCGAGAAGTGGCTGAATCAAATCAGCCATCGACAAGTAAGCTTAAGAGTGAAGCAAAAAAACTGATTGATAAAACGGTACAAAGTGAGCAGCAAGCAGGTAAAACTTCCGAAACGGAGAAACCTGAAGAAACGGATAAACAAGCTGAAACAAAAGAAGCCAGTGAGTCCACGGAATTCACCACAGATGAAGGCAAAGAATTAGTTGCCGAATTTATTAAGATGAACGACTCTTCAAATTTAACGATACAATTTGATCGAGAAGATGAAAAAGGAAATTATATTTTTCAAGTTTACGAGATTGTCATAGACAACCCGGAAACAAAAGAAGGGCATACCGCAACATGGGGCTGGTACAGCGTTAATCCCGAAACAAAAGAAGTCGAAGATTTAATGTAGCAAAAGAGCTTATCCAAGCTCTTTTTTTTTATGTATGGATTCAATTTCGGCTGGTGAGTGGTTTCAGGCGGGAATAACGTTGTTCCAGACGGGAATAACGTTGTGCTAGACGGGAATACGCCCATCGCAGACGGGAATAATGACGTTCCCCAAAAAACCAATATAATAGAAGGAACAGCCCCGTTCCTGGTTGAAATAGGGTTCTGAAAGCAGGATTTTCTTTCTGGAGAGCGAATGTGAATGATAAGAGATTTAAGAATGGGGGAGTTGTTGATGACGGAAGAGTATCTTGTACTGGATGGTGCTGAGCCTTTCTTTTTTGAAGGCAATGATATCGGTGTTTTACTATGTCATGGCTTTACCGGAACAACACAGAGTATGAAGCCGCTTGGGGAAGCGTATGCTAAGGCTGGCTATACTGTCTGCGGGCCGCGTCTTAAGGGACATGGCACTCATTATGAAGATATGGAACGGACAAAGATGGAAGAATGGATGGCGTCGGTTGAGGAAGGATTAGGTTGGCTGAAGGGCCGCTGTGAGACAATCTTCGTGACGGGTCTCTCGATGGGAGGGACACTCACACTCTACTTGGCTGAAAAGTATTCAGACATTAAAGGAATTGTCCTTATTAATGCGGCGGTGGAGCTGCCGCAATTGGAAATGGCTCAGCATATAACCGATACACGTTTTCTCGATGCAATTGGCTCTGATATTAAACGGGTTGGCAATCAGGAGCTGGCTTATATGAAAACGCCGGTTCGTTCAATAAAGGAACTGATAAAATTAACGGACGCAGTCAGCAGAAAGTTAAACAAGGTTAGTTGCCCTGTCTTACTATTTGTTTCAATAGAAGACCATGTAGTCCCTCCAAATAATACACAAATTATTTATGATAGAATCAGTGCAAATGATAAAAAAATAATTACGCTTAAAAACAGTTACCATGTGGCGACGCTGGATAATGATCAAGGGATTATTATTAGTGAAACCTTAGCCTTTATAAAACGAGCAGCAAAGAGTAATAGCTTGTATTCATGAGGTACAGCTGTTTGTTTGAAAGCATCTATTTTCGCAGACTTATATTAAAAAAGTTGTAAATATTGCTAAATACCCGTAATTTTAAAGGTAATAATGGATTGTTGAAGGAGATTTGAGAAATGAAGATCCTTGTAATAGAAGATAATGAAAGTGTTTGTTCGATGCTGGAAATGTTTTTTGCGAAAGAAGGGATTACTGGAGAATTCGTAATGAATGGGCTTGATGGTTACAATCGGTATCTTTCAGGTAAATGGGATGTGTTGATTCTTGATTGGATGCTCCCGGGTATGGATGGGGTAGCTATTTGTCGCAAAATAAGGAGTGCAAAGGATACCATTCCAATTATAATGTTGACGGCAAAAGACAGCGAATCCGATCAGGTATTGGGTCTGGAACTGGGGGCAGATGATTATGTAACGAAGCCGTTTAGCCCGTTGGCCTTAATGGCGAGGATTAAGGCAGTAACAAGGAGATATCAGAGTGGGAGTGCGGAGCAGAAGGAACAACATATGCTTGAAACAAAGTATCTAAGGATCAATAAAGATACGAGAGAAGTATTCCTTGATGGTAAGCCAATTACGAATTTGACGCCAAAAGAATTTGATTTGCTTTCCTATTTTGTTCAGTCCCCTCGTCAAGTGTTTTCGAGAGATCAGCTGCTGGAGCGTGTATGGGGTTATCAATTTTATGGTGATGAAAGGACCGTGGATGTTCATATAAAAAGGCTGCGAAATAAAATTGGATCCCCGGCGCGTCCTATGCTTCATACGGTTTGGGGTGTCGGGTATAAATTCGATGAAAGTGGAGCGGGGTATGAGAATTAAATATCTTTATCAACTGCTGGGAAGTAATATTATCATCTTGATCGTCGCTTTTCTTACTTTAAGTTTGCTGTTTGCTAAATACGTTGAACAACTTGTTTACGAAAATACAACGAATGAACTGATTACATATGGCGAGGAAATCTTAACGGAGTTTGAAAATAATCCAAGAGGTCAATCAACAGTACTTAATCAATATGCCTCTGTTCTTGATGATAAGGATATTTTTTTTAGTGTGTTTGATCAGAATCGCGACATTGTATATCCTTATTCAGGTCGTTTGTCGCGTTTTGAGCCTAGCAATGAAGAGTGGGAGAAACTAGCACGGGGTGACACAGTTATTATCCGTCAAGAAAGCAAACGCTTTGAACAGGAAGTTTCGCTGGTTGTCCTTCCTTATATTCAGGCAGGGACGCTGGTCGGGGGAATCTTACTAATTGCCCCAGTCAGTGGTTCAAGAGAAATGATCAGCGAAATTAATCAGTATCTTGTTATTACTGTATTAATTGCTCTGACAATTTCCTTCCTATTAAACTGGCTGCTGTCAAGGGTGCACGTCAAACGAATTCAACGGATCCGTGATGCTGCCTCGATGATTGCGGGTGGGAATTATAATGTTCATGTCCCGTCTGCTAACTTTGATGAAATCGGTGATCTTGGGAATGATTTTAATGAGATGGCAGGAAAGTTGAAAGCATCTAATGAAGAAATTGAAAATTTGGAGAACAGAAGACGGCAGTTTATGGCGGATGTTTCTCATGAACTAAGGACACCTTTAACCACAATCAGCGGGATGCTTGAAGGCTTAAGAGATGACATGATTCCCGAAAAAGAGAAACTGAAGGGTGTTAACCTTGCAAGTCAGGAAGCAAAACGGCTAATTCGCTTAGTTAATGAAAACTTAGATTATGAAAAAGTTCGTTCTAATCAAATTAAACTGACTAAAGAATCAATACTGTTGCACGAGTTGATGGAAGTGATAAAAGAACATCTCAACATACAGGCAGCAAATAAGCGGAACGAAATTCTTGTCGAAGTTGCGGAAGAAGTACTTGTGTATGCAGATTACGATCGATTGATTCAAATCTTGATTAATATTACGAAAAACAGTATACAATTTACGGATAATGGAACCATTTGGCTCAGAGGCAGAGTGAGCGATAAGGAAACGATTATTGAAATTGAAGATTCTGGAATTGGCATAGATCCGGATGACATCCAAACGATCTGGCGGCGTTTTTATAAAGCTGATCTTTCTCGGACAAATAATCCATATGGGGAATTTGGACTTGGGTTGTCAATTGTAAAAAAATTAGTTGAACTGCATGGGGGGAAGATAGAGGTATCTAGTATAAAAGGAAAAGGGACGATCTTTACAATTTACTTACCTCTATTAGATTAGTGAAGGATAAGACTTGGCTTTTAAAAGCAAAGTCTTATTTTTTTTGCATCTTTTCATTCAGGTTTCATGATTTGTTAATAAATTTTTAATAATTGATGGTTATGATGATACCAAGATAATCAAAAAAATAAAAATGAGGTGTGAAAATATATGGAAAATAATACTGAAACAGAAAGAATTGAACAGACGCCTGAAGTTACAAAAACGACTCGGAAAGAACAAAAGAGCAAGTCCTTCTGGTTTTCATCGCTCACATCAGGAATTGTCGGTTCATTGTTAACTTGTTCGGTATTTGTTTTTGGGGCTGATTATATGGATGTTAATCAAACGTCTCAGAATGATACACAAGGTGCTGCACTTATTAAAGAGAAAAGTGATTCTGCTTTGCTGCCTGTAGAACAAACTTCTTATAGCAATGATAACTCTGGTATAGCAGATATGGTTGAAAAAGCGTCTAACTCGATTGTTGGAGTGATTAATTATCAACAGCAGCAAAGCTCATACAGCGGGGGGATGTTTCCGAACTCCAGCTCAAGTGACAGTTCATCTGAGGTAGAGAGTGGAACAGGTTCAGGTGTTATGTACAAAAAAGAAGGAAATAAAGCGTATATTATCACAAATAATCATGTGATAGAGAATGCGAGTAAGGTTGAGGTTTCTCTCGATGACGGCGTGAAGACAGCGGCGGAGGTTGTTGGTTCAGATGCGTTAACGGATCTTGCTGTTATTACAATTGATGCTTCTAAGGCACCTGATAAAATCAGTTTTGGAAATTCTGATGCTATTCGTACAGGTGACTCTGTTGTTGCAATAGGCAATCCGCTTGGTCTAGATTTATCGCGTACAGTAACACAGGGGATTGTTAGTGCCACTGGTCGTTCAATAGATGTCGCGACATCAGCAGGTGAATGGAATTTAGATGTGATTCAGACAGATGCAGCGATTAACCCAGGGAACAGTGGGGGAGCGCTGATTAACGCGCAAGGTGAGGTCATTGGTATTAACAGCTTGAAAATATCTGAAGATGGTGTGGAAGGCCTTGGCTTTGCGATTCCAAGTAATGATTTACTGCCGATCGTCGAAGAAATTATTAAGGATGGAAAAGTCACTCGGCCATACTTAGGGGTCAGCCTAGGGAATGTCGGCGAACTTGCTCAGAACTATCAGCAGTCATTTAATCAAGCAGCCGCAGAAGGTGTTATGGTCACAAGTGTTGAGGACGGCTCACCAGCAGCAGAGGGTGGACTTATGCAACAGGACATCATTACAGAAATTAATGGTACGCAAATCACAACTACATCAGAATTAAGAAAATATTTATATAAAAATGGAAAAGTCGGTCAAGAAATGAGCTTTACCGTATATCGTGGTGACGATAATAAAACGATAAAAATCAAGTTAGGTAAATCATAGTATCCGTACGAAAGCTGTCGCTCACCTTACCGGTATTAGGACTGGGGAGTGACAGTCTTTTTTATCTCAATCCTTGAACAGAACCATATATTTGCCAATAAAAAAACTTGTTGGTTTGGAATAGGTAGTGTAAAATATTGACAAATATTAAAAAACAAGTAAGGTCATTTGTAATAGTAAAACATTTATTACCAAGTTTATTTTTCAAA
>NZ_JAZVJO010000296.1:0-2909 GCF_059453735.1 Peribacillus sp.
TGGGCATTATTCTAGCTTCACAGGTGACCGGAAGACTCGCTGGAAAAGTGAAGGAAGGTGTATTACTTGTGTTTGGCTTATTTATGGCGACGACAGGGGGAATCATTCTTTTAACTGGTATCCTACTTCAAGCGGGCCTTATAGTGATATTGATTGGCTTGTTTTTCTCGGTTTCAAGTGTGGGAATTGTCGGAACAACCAGCTTTGCATTGGCAATGGAGAATCAGCGGAGTCATGCGGGAAGTGCAGCTGCTTTACTCGGACTGATTCCATTTATACTAGGAGCCATAGTGGCTCCGCTTGTGGGACTTGGAGGAGAAGAGAGTACGCTTCCAATGGGACTGGTTATATTGGGCAGCCAATTGATCGCCATACTCTCTTACTTTATTGTTGCCCGTCCGATGCTGAAAAAGGGTAAATCAAATGAGCAAGCCTAAATGACTAGCTCTTTTTTAGACGGAGATCGTTGGTGGAGAAGCAGGTTTTCCTTGATCAGGAACCCGGAGTAAAAGTATGCCGCCGATTATGAATAAAATGATTAAGCTAAACAAGCCATTGCTGGTATTTCCCGTTAATTGGGCGGTTATTCCGACCAGTACTGGGCCAAGTATAGCCGCGAATTTTCCGATTATATTGTAAAATCCAAAGAACTCATTAGAGGATTGTTTAGGAATAAGTTTAGCATAATAAGAGCGGCTTAATGCTTGAATCCCTCCCTGTGCGGATGCTACCATCATAGCGATAATCCAGAAATCAACAACCGTTTTTATAAAGTAAGCATAGATACAAATAATGATATAAATAAGAATGCCGAAAAGAAGCATTTTCTTATCATTGAATCGCTCTGCCAGCCTCCCAAATAAAATGGTTAAGGGAGCGCTAACGATTTGTGTGATGAATAATACGAGCAGAAGACTAGTGGAATCAAGACCTAAATCTGTTCCAAAAACGGTAGCCATGGTCATAACCGTATTCACCCCATCTATGTAAAAGAAATAGGCTAGGAGGAAGAGAAATAAGGCTCGGTAAGCTTTTATATTTTTTATCGTCTTAATAAGTTTTTTAAAACTGGCTGTTACAGGGCGGGGAACACGATCTACATAATATTGTTGTTCGACATGTTTAATCATAGGAATGGTGAAAAGTCCCCACCATAAAGCAGTAATGGCAATAGCCGCTTGACTGGAAACAGTTACAGATAGTGGAATGACAGCCTGCTGTGACAAGATAATAAGTGCAATACCGATAATGAAAGGGATGGTGCTTCCTATATAACCTAACGCAAATCCATTAGCAGAAATACGGTGCATCCTATCTGAACTGGTTACGTCGACAAGAAAAGCGTCATAGAAGATATTTGCTCCTGCAAAGCCGATAGAAGTAAAAATAAAACAGATTAATAAGATCAACCATTCTTCATGTGGAATGACGGCCAGCATCATCGTAAATAAAACACCTAAGGACACAAAAAAGATGAAAAAACGTTTTTTAAAGCCTTTAAAGTCCGCAAGCGTACCTAGAAGCGGGGCTAAGATTGCAATGAGAAGTGCTGCAATAGAATTCGCATATCCCCAATAGGCAGTGGAAGTGGAGGCTGCGATACCAGCATCTGTTGCCGATGATTTAAATAATAACGGGAAAATGGCTGTAACGACCACAATCGAATAAGCTGAATTTGCCCAATCGTAAAAAGCCCAGCTTCGTTCAGGCACGGACATTTTTTTCATAACTTGCCCCCCTTTGAACATTGTCAATATCCAATAATGCTTCAGTGATATATCCATCCGTTTGGCCGATATCTAAACCTAGAAGTCTAGCTAATGTTGGGCCAATATCAGTCAAATGCATATAAGGAATGGTTCTGTTTGGATAAATGCCTTTACCCGATGCCATTAAAAAGGTAGTATAATTTTGTTTTTCGGGAGAATAGCCATGTGCACCAAACATGTATTTTTTATTTGTCATTACGTCAAACGCAGTCACATTCTTTTGATAGTTACCTAGGTAATCTTCGATAAAATAATAGCCGGATCTTGCTTCAATCATAAATGCACATTCGGGATCAGCACCTTTTCTGCCCGCTTCTTCTCCGGTCAGGACATATTCAATTCCCTTAGCAGGATCAGCGGCTAATTTCGTAAGAATGTCTTTTACGGATTTCAAGGTTTGGGTATCTTTAGGATGCTTGAGGTAAATATATGCTGAGCCGTCACAGCTCTTACAATAGGCTTTCCAATCATTGATTTTGCCTTTTCGATTAACTGTAATCAAGTTTTCCTCATACAGAATAACATTAGGACTTATTGCTTTATTTTCATCCAATGCACTATGATCTCCCAAAACAACTACAGTGGTTTCTGCTAATTCTCCTCTTTCTTCAAGGTCATCCAGAATACGGCCAAGCCGTTTATCATGTCGATGAATCGCCTCAGTTGCTTCACTTGAAAAGACACCATTTTGATGTCTGCTTGTATCCAAATCGGTAAAATGAATAAGAAGTAAATCAGGCTTTTTGGTTTGCATGGTATAGATCGTACACTCTAAAACAAAGTCATCTAATTCGGGTTGGTTTAGTCCATTACGGATATGGCCAAAGCGCTTGTTAAGATCCCATAAAAAAGCGGGTGTGCCGTTTAAGAGTGATACGGCTATTTGGTTATGCCATGGACGATTTGCAAATATCTCAGGCAGATTGTATTGAATGCTTTTCGCCTTCCCTGTGACTGGCCACAACAGAGCAGCGGTTGTCAGGTTTGCTTTATAGGCTTCATCATATAATGTCGTACCTTTAATATCAGAACGGTACCAGTTCCAATCTGGGGAAGAAACCCCTGGCTGCAGTAAGGTATTGTTAATGACTCCATGGCGTTTAGGGTGATTCCCCGTCACGATGGACACATGACTTGGAT
>NZ_JAZVJO010000297.1:0-2666 GCF_059453735.1 Peribacillus sp.
TATTTAAGATTTTCAAATAGACTTACCCATTTGGTATGATGCGGGAGTATGGCTGAATGCAGCATATCTGGGTTGGTTATCACAATATGCCCCGCCTTTCTCACTACTTGGCGGATAGAAGGAGGGGTATCACCGTCGTACGTATAACTTTTTATATCAATTCCCATTTCTTCAATAATTTCATTTAACTCGCTTTTCTGATCTTGAGCGAGTGCTTTAGTTGGAAAGATATAGAGCGCTCGATTACTGTCATCTTCAGCTATTGATTGTAATACCGGTAAATTGTAACAAAGCGTTTTACCTGAGGCTGTAGGCGTCACAGCAACAATGTTCTCACCCTTTTGTAATGTTTCATAAGCTGTATATTGATGGCTATACAGTTCACCAATCCCGCGTTTTTGCAGAGCCGCCTTAATTCGTTCATCTACACTAGAAGGCATAGGCTTGGTTTTAGGCTCTTTGGGTTCAATTTCATGCCAATTAATGATATTCTCGTTCTTCCGTAACTCTTGAATTAACTCCGCAAGTGATTTCTTACCTATCAAATCTCTTCACCTCTTATATTTCGCTGTTGATATGTTAAATCTATCTAACTATCCATTTAAATAGATGGCAGTCACTTTAGGATGATTTTTCCGTTTCAATGTTTTCCTCTTCTTCTATTCTATCGAATATGCGTTCTGTTAAAAAGGAAAACCTATTTTCCTTTTTAGGGAAACTCCATTTTAACATACAAAAAACGGGACATCTTCGTGTCCTGTTCAGACTGTAGACAAACTCGGGTGAAACTAGTTTTTAAAATGGGACCGTTGATTTCCGTTCGAAGCGCTCCGCTTTCCGCAGTAGTCTTCGCCCTCCTCTCCAATCAACCGTCTTTCTAAAGTTAATCTGGATGTAAAACCTAGCGATTAAAAGGGCTAGCCTAAAACAAATTCAGGAGGACACAAGTGATCTAAAAGCGGATACTACGTGAATAAAGAAATAATAGAACAGTACGCCTATTAAAAGCCATGAGTTGCCACGATAAGCAGGAAAACAACCATGAAAAGTGTTCAAAATACCAAAGAGGTACGGAATAAAATCATTCCGTACCTCTGTTGCATCTTCGTATCCTGTTTGGTATTAATGCTTATTCAGTAAAAGCCAAAATGGTTTCTGCCAGTTTTTCTGTTTCTTCAAACATCCCCATATGACCACTTTCCTTCAGTACTACTTCTTTGATCGTCGGTCCATGAACAGAAAATGTTTTTTCACTTGAGATAACTTCATCTTTCTTACCAGCAACAAGTAAAACAGGAACCTTTGCTTGTTTTAACACGTCATTACGATCTTTTCGACTGCGCATCGCGCCAAGTGCCCCGACTGCTCCTGAAGCACTCGTTTTAAGACCAATTTGAATGGCTCTTTCGACATCTGCATTGTCTTTATCCGCAAAAAGTTTGGGCACTAAACCTTCTACGAAACTCTTTACACCATTTTCTTTAATACTTTGGACAGCCTGTAATCTTCCCTCTTTGCCTTTTTCATCATCCGGAAAGGCGGTGGAGTGTATAAGTGAAAACCCAGCTAATTTATCTGGGTAGGCATTCGCATAGGCGAGCGTAATATATCCCCCGAGTGAATGTCCAAATAAATAAAAATCAGTGAGACCGAGTTCTTCTGTTAATTGATGAACATCTTCGGCTAAATCTTCAATTTCATACTCTTTCCCATTTGGTTCTGTATCTCCATGACCGCGAAGATCAAGCGCAATTACCCTTCTTTTTGATTCAAGTAATGGGAGTAAATCCTGATAATAATCTTTACTGCCGCAAAATCCATGTAAAAATACTAACGGTGTGCCTTCTCCGCTGTCTATGTACGAGAGTTTACTTGTCATCATTATCCCTCTTTCTATTCCCTTTATTTATCCTAATAATTCCCTATCTGATTTTTTTCAAACCAACCTATTCAAAGAGCACATATCATTGAAAGCGGTCATAGCCTATTTAGAAGACTTTGAAAGGAGCGACATAGTGATGCCGTCGTCTAATAATGAAAAAAAGGAACCTTATCGACATGAAGTCCTCAATGAATTTGTTTCAAAAATGGATCGACTATTTGCAGATAAGCCTATAAAGGGTATGCTGCAATCTATGGATGACTTCTTCACTTCATCCAATTCCGCCCGCAGCTTTCCTGTAGAAATCGTTGAAACGGATCATGAATACCAAATATCAGCCACACTTCCAGGTGTAAAAAGACAGCATATCGGTATTGAAGTTCTTCCACAGGCAATTATGATAAAGGTGAAAGTCCCAGATAAAGAAAATAGTCGTTTACGAAGCAATGGTTTTCGCAGACCGACAGATTGGCTTTCCCGGACGATATCCTTATCCAAGCCGTTTGATGATCAATCAATAAATGCTCGACATCGTGATGGCATTCTTCAGTTAACTGTACCGAAATTGAAAGGTAAATCCATTTCTATTAAAGAATAACTTTATTCAAAAAAACTGGCGTCAAATCCGTCTGCTGCTTGTATCAAGCATGCTAAAAGCGGATATGGCGTCAGTTTTTTTATTTCACAAATGTAAAGATGCTTCCCATTCCTTTTACCATGGAAGAAACCTGGTTGACCGTATTCATCATCTGGCCAGCTGTGCTCATCATTTTATTAACATCCA
>NZ_JAZVJO010000298.1:0-4837 GCF_059453735.1 Peribacillus sp.
TTTAAGAACAATTACATTGAGTATAATGGAACCCTTTCATGAGATAAACTCTCGTAATTAGCTAATTTCTTTAGGAAACTAGCGTTATTCTATTGTTTTTACATATTTTCTCTTTTTCACATAGATTTTTGTATTTTTTTAAGAACTATACGTTCTTAATAGAGTATAATCAGAGTAGAGAGGAGGAAAGATGTTTAAATGATAGGAAAAAAAATAAACGCGCTTCGTATGCAGAAAGGGTACTCGTTAACAAAGATGGCTGAAGAGACCGATATTTCAAAATCTTATTTGAGTTACATTGAACGGGGTATTCAGCAAAACCCTTCCATTAAGGTTTTAAGTAAAATTTCAGCCTTACTGAACGTTTCATTAGAAGAGCTCATGTCACCTCCGCCTCAAACTCCTAATATACTCGATGATGAATGGTATGATCTATTTGCTGAAGCTATCCAAACAGGGGTGACGAAAGAAGACTTCCGTTACTATTTAAGTTTTATCCGCTTTAAAAAAGAGTTCCCTAGAAAGAAAAAAAAGTAACCTGCGATTCCAATGGGAGAATGTCGGCTTCACTTTTTACGATAGGAAAAAGCCCCTGAATCGCAAGCCAGGATCTCCTGGCTTGGCTCAGAGGCTTTACTCATGAAAGAAAAAGTCCACCATACAAGAGTGCAGCTGCAATTACATAAGCGGGGTGCACCTTCCATTTATTCATCAGTAAATAACTGATGAGACCTATTACCAGCATTTGCAGAATCCCGATGCTTTCATAGGAGGAAAAAAAGAAATCATAGGCCATGACACCAAGCAGGACTGCAATAACGGGTCTCACGACAACCGTTAGTCGTTTAACCTTTGGCGAGCCCTTATGTTTGGTCAAAAGACCAAGGAGTCCAATCATTAAGAGCAGTGATGGTGCCACTGCAGCAAACACGCCCACGACTGCTCCTAGAATACCGGCTTGCTCAAAACCGATGTATCCTGCCATTTTGGTAGCAATCGGACCTGGCAATGCATTCCCTAGGGCGAGTACTTCACTAAATTCATGAAGCGACAGCCATTCATACCGATCCACCACTTCTTTTTCAATTAGTGGAATCGATGCAGGACCGCCTCCATAACCCAGTATTCCTGAGATAAAGAAAGCCCAGAATATTTGCAGATAGATCATGTTTCTGTCCCCCGATCCTTAGCATCCCGCTTCAGCAGGGCTCCGATTAGCAGAGCGAAAATTAAGATCGCAGGATGAACCTGTAGGACTTCCATTAATACTAAACCGACTACAATCAAAATAATGGTCCAAATCCATCCGAGACTGGATTCAGTTGATTTTTTGATAAAATCAATGGTCATCGTCAGAAGCATAACCCCAACCACCGGTACAACAGCAGTTGACATCCCCTTTACCCAGCCTTGGTCACGAAAGGCATTGAGACTCACCAACAGGACAATCATCAGAATGATGGTCGGAACAATCGTCGCCAGTACGCCATTCACCATCCCCCATACGCCGCCAACTCGATACCCAATGTATCCCGCTAACTTTGTCGCAATTGGTCCAGGCAGCGCATTGCCGAGCGCTAGGATGTCACTGAATTCATCCGCATCCATCCATTTATATGTATCTACCACTTCTTTTTGCACAAGCGGGATAGCAGCAGGTCCGCCGCCGAAACCAAGCATGCCTACTCTAAAAAATGCCATAAAGATCTGTTTTTGTTCCATTGCTCTCACCTTTTTTTCTCTTATTCTCTACCAGGCTGCAACCATGCCATCCGTACGTGGTTCCGTTCCACCCTGCAGAACCCCTGTTACGTGATCACGCCAAATAATCTGCCCTCTCCCAAACGTCCCTGAATGAAGGGATACTTCAATATGATGCCCTCTTTCGCGTAAGTCCTCCACGGTATCACTTGGGAAATTAGGTTCTACCTGAATGGTCTTTCCACCTACCCATTGCCAGCGCGGTGCATCAAGAGCAGCTTGAGGATGTAACTGGAAGTCAATCGTATTCATAATAACCTGCATATGCCCCTGTGGCTGCATATAACCACCCATAACACCAAATGGACCGACCGCTTCACCATTTTTCGTTAAGAAACCTGGAATGATGGTGTGAAAAGATTTTTTTCCTGGCTTTAATGCATTTATATGCTCTGGATTCAACGAAAAGTCATAGCCGCGATTTTGCAGTGCAATCCCAGTTCCTGGTACAACGATCCCTGAGCCGAATCCCATGTAATTGCTTTGAATAAAGGATACCATATTACCTTCATTATCGGCTGCTGCTAAATAAACCGTTCCGCCCTTAGGAAGGTCATAGGGCTGAGGAAGCAATGCTGCTTCGCCGATTTCATGGCGGCGTGTTTCGCCATATTCCGGTGATAGCAGCTGTTCAACATTGATCGTCATCTCATCCGGGTCCGTGATAAATGCCTTGCCATCCGTATAGGCAAGCTTCATCGCCTCGATTTGCTTATGATAAGTTTCCACTGCCTCTTTCTTTGTGAAATGAAAACCTTTAACAATATTTAAGGCGGACAGAGTCACAATCCCCTGACCATTCGGTGGAATTTCCCACACGTCGTACCCACGGTAGTTTACAGAAATCGGTTCCACCCATTGAGGTCGATAACTATTCAAATCCTCCAACGAAAGAAAACCATAATTTTTTATTGAAAAATCAGATATCTTCTTAGCTAACTCTCCACGGTAAAAGCTTTCCCCATTCGATTCAGCCAGCTTTCTTAACGTATCTGCATGATGAGGGGACCGCCAGATTTCTCCCGCTTTTGGTGCACAACCATTTGGAGCAAATGTCGTAAACCATTCTTCATATTCTTCCGTCATCAGTTCCTTTTTATAGCGTTGAAAGGCTGTGTTCCAACTTGCTGCAAGAACAGGTGAGACCGGGTATCCTTCTTCAGCATATTGAATGGCAGGTTCCAAGACTTCTGAAAGAGAAAGTTTACCAAACTTTTCTGAAAGCTCCGCCCATGCTGCGGGTGCCCCAGGGACTGTAACCGGGATCATTCCATGAGCCGGCATGGTCTCATATCCTTGTTCTTTCACCGCTTCAATCGAAATGGATTGTGGAGAAGGGCCGCTGGCATTCAAGCCGTAAAGCTTGTCCTTCATCCATACAAGTGCAAAAGCATCTCCGCCTATTCCATTAGACGTCGGTTCAACAACGGTTAAAGCAGCAGCCGTTGCAATCGCTGCATCCACAGCATTTCCGCCTTTCTTCAAAATGTCTAATCCCGCTTGTGCCGCGAGCGGCTGAGAAGTTGCCACCATCCCATTTCTCCCAAAAATGGTTTCACGAGTGGAAGGATAAGGCTTATACTGATAATCAAACTCCATCTTGTCACCCTCTTTATTAATTTTTTATACATTAAAATAGTAATCTACTATTTTTATTTAAATAAGGTAAATTAAGGTTAAATGTCCTTTGTACCTAATTCACTACTATATTCTCATGAAAAAATGGGTACAAAGGGATATAATTATATACAGCGTTGTGTATTTTTATGACAATTATTAGGAAGGGTTGTCTTATGCATTATCCAACATATGAACATCCAACCACCAAGGTCATCCACGTTGTTACAGATCAAACGAAATGTCTCTGCGGAGAGATTTATAATTCATTTTATCAATTGACCAGAAGAGATCTTCGTAACATCAAATTCAGAGATGTAGGGACGATCAATTGCTCCGATTGCTGCAATAAACTTAAAGAAGTACAGCGGGATCTGGTGAGTGAGAATTCATAGAAAAAACGCAGTTCTAGTTAAGAACTGCGTCCATCCTGTAGTCTTCAGTTTGGTTCAATCAATCCATAACGCCCGTCCTTACGACGGTAAACAACGTTTGTTGTATTGGTATCGGCATTAGTATAGACGAAGAAGCTATGGCCCAGCATATTCATTTGAAGAATGGCCTCTTCACTATCCATCGGCTTCAAATCAAAGCGTTTATTACGAACTACTTCTAATTCATCATCTTCTTCCTCAGGAAGCGTTTCAAAACTTGCTTCTAGGGGAGCGAACGTATCAGGAACCGTTGTAGTCGTTCTAAACTTACGATTAATTTTGGTTTTATGTTTACGGATTTGGCGCTCAAGCTTGTCGGTGATTAAATCAATCGCAGCATACATATCTGCATGTTCTTCTTCCGCACGGAGTACCAAATTAGGCATCGGAATTGTTACTTCAACTTTAGACGTTTTGTTGTTAACTTTTAGATTCACCATTGCATTGGCTTCTGGTGTATTACTGAAATACTTTTCCAGCTTATCAATCTTTTTCTCTACATACTCTCTTATTGCTGGAGTTACCTCGATGTTTTCACCACGAACGTTGTAATTCATAAAGTTAGTCCTCCTTTAAATAGCACTATAGGTATAATTCTACATTACCCCTTTGAAATCCTTCACAAACACTTATCGAAATGTGTCGAATTTTCAAAGCTTCCTGTCGAGAAAAGAAAGTTAATATTGGTATCGCTTACAACCTTATTATATCAATAATACAGAGAGAAAGAAAGATTTGTTAGAATAAACTAATAAAGATACAGCAGGGAACCGCCCACTGTACCTTTTAAGAAATCGTATAAGATGTTAATTGCTCTTGTACCTCTGCCTGCCAAACAGCAAAGACGGGATAAAATTGATCACGAATCAGCCTCTGTTTACCTTCACTCTTATTCCAAGTCCTCTCCAGATATTCAGCTTCCTCCACAACAAGCGAAAAACCTTGGATCACAGTAAGCAACGCAGAATGATCATAAAAATAATGAGCTAACTGATGGTTCGCTTCATCAATTTGAGCAAGACCGG
>NZ_JAZVJO010000299.1:0-2630 GCF_059453735.1 Peribacillus sp.
AATTAAAAAAAAAAAAAAAATTAACTAACGAGGTGGAATTATGAATTGTCCAAATTGCGGACAAACAACAGAAAAGCATGCTGAATTTTGTCCAGCATGCGGGAATAAATTAAGTAATCAAAGACGAAAAGGAAGATTACCGCTCCGTAAAAACGGAATTATTATCATTTCAATTTCTTTATTCCTCATTTTGGCCGCAGTGATTGCTTACCAAACTGGTAAAAGTGCATCTTCTCCAAGTAAGGTTGTCGATTCTTTTCATAAAGCACTAGATGCGGAAGATAGCACTACAGTAACAAAATTATTGGTTTCTGATGTTGATGGATGGAAAGTTAAGAATAAAGATTCTCAAAAACTTTTAGATTATTATAAAGAAAACTCTTCTGACAAGGATCAATTAATCAGGCAATTGAATGAACAGGCAGAATCAGCCGAGGCTGGCCGGAATACTACTATTTATCGAGACGAAGATTATGCGGTCTTTTCTCTAAAGCAAGACGGGAAGAAATGGCTTCTATTTGATCAATATGTTATTACAGTTACCCCAGTGTATTTAAAAGTCAAGGTAGATCAAGACAATGCTCGAATCTTGGTCGATGGGAAGGAACTAACAGCAAAATCCACAAAAGATAAGACCTATAGCTCAGGGCCAATAGGACCTGGAAATCACGAAATAAAATCTGTCCTTCCCGGAAAATTCGTCTCTTCCGAGAAGAAAGAAGAAATCTCTATTTATAATGAAAAATATGATGAGGTATTCAAAGAGATTACATTCGACGTAGATGCGATTAAAGTGAATTCTTTTTACGAGGACTCTATTTTATTCATTAATGGTAAACGTACTGATATTGTACTTAATCCTGAATTTACTGACCTTGGCCTGCTTCCAATAGATGGTACGGTCAAACTCCATATTGAAAAGGAACTTCCATGGGGAAATTTTAAATCTGATGAAATAACAGTGAAGGACGACAACTATATTAAATTTGATGACCTTGCTGTGCTAACAGAGGCAGAGCAGGAGCCCATAATGAACATGCTCAATGAGAATTGGAAGCAATATACGGAAACACTCAATACATTGGATGAAAAGAAAATGAAGATCATGCCAGAAAAATCAAGAAAAAGTGTAATGAAGTATGCAAAACGGCTTAAAGGCTTGTCTGGGGGATATGAGGCCGAATTCGTAAAGGCAGTTTACGTTGTAGATTCATTAAAGATGCCTGTATATAATGCGGATCAAAACCGCTACGAACTAAAGGTAAAAGCAGAATATACATTGAACGAGCCCTTAAATCATGGATACTGGGTGCTTATCGATGGAGATAAAGCAACGACAACCTACTATTTAGACCTCTATTACGATGAAGATGATGAAAGTTGGAAAATTGAAGAGTATAAGGATGGTAGTTTTTATATAATCAGCAGCGATGTTACCAAAACTTTTGAATTTTAATCAAACTATTAAAGGGTGAAATTGATGCTTGAGACTCTTTTAAACTATGGACTTTTCTTTATTGGATTACTCTTATTTGTCTTACTGCTTGCTGCAGCAAAAAAGTTTCCCATTCTCAGTTATTTTCTTTCTGCTTTAAAATGGATATTTATCGTCGGCTTTCTACTCTTATATGGAGTGCTCTTCATCTTCAGTATTTCCTTTCTTGCCGCACTCTATATTTCATTCATCTCTTTATTTGTTACTGAACCTCATTTCTTTGCAGAGGGAAAGCGGCTGGATGTTTTATTGGGTGATCAAATAAACATGTTGGCGTTAGTACGTTTTTCAATTATGTATGGTGTCCTTTATTTTGTCTCCTACATGGGGGTTGGCTTATTTTTGGCATCTTTCAAACTGAACGTATGGGTTTACAATGGCCTCACCTATTTCATTACGATTTCAGTAACCATCTTCGGCTATCCATTGCTCATTCATACTTTCTTCCCTACTTTACAGGTTACTTATTTAGGGGTCACTTTTCTGCTGGCTTGTATCTTTACCATTATGATTAAACAGTTTATTAGGAAAGAATACCGTGCATACCAACGAAGTAGACCAATTCACTACATTATCTACAGACTAATTCCTTGGATAAAAAAAGGTAGTCCTCCGGATAATGAACCATATTTAGATAACTGACATTAAAAAAACGACAAAGGGAGTTATAAAAAATGCGTGGAGAATTTGTGTATTTAAGACCGGTTGTGAAAGAGGATATGGAGAGTTTTTACCATGCAGTCCATGATCAGGAAATCAGGTATATGACCGGTACCAGAAATACCTTCACTATGGAACAATTGTATGCACATTATGAAGAAATCACCACTGATCCAACACGTTTTGACTTTGCCATTTGTTTAGTAGAAAGTCAGGAAATTCTAGGTGACTTATCCATTTTAGAAATAGACAAAATAAATCAAAAAGCAGGATTTAGAATATCCTTACATAATACAAACTATTTAAATAAGGGGTATGGCACAGAGGCTGTTCAATTGGCCCTGCAATTTACCTTTGAGGAGCTTAAGTTAAATCGGTTACAATTAGAAGTTTTTTCACATAATAGTCGCGGCATTAAATCCTATGAAAAAGCAGGATTTACTATACATATACTCACAAGTCGGAGGCCAAGCGG
>NZ_JAZVJO010000300.1:0-5187 GCF_059453735.1 Peribacillus sp.
CTAAATTATACATCTTAGCTAACAGTTTAAAACAAACAATGGAGTCATTCGGCTTTTTAAATTACAACATTACTCTCCTGAGAGATAAGACCATTCGGATAAGGGATAATAACCAAGAACATTCCATTACAAAAGCATTCAGTGATGGCGGCTCTATTTTTATACAGGCATTAGCCAATGACCCTAAACGTTTGGATTCCTTGAATAGTAACCTATTGATACTGGATGAAGTTCATACATGGCAATCAGCGAAACAATATATTCTGATGAAAAACTCACAAAAGGCATATCGAAATAAATTGCTTATTGCCATTTCTACAGCTGGAGATATACCTAATGGCTTTCTTGCTAACCGTTTAGATTATTGCAAAAAGGTTTTAAATGGATCTGTTAAGGATGACGAATATTTTATTTTCGTTTGTAAAGCAGACCAGGACGAAAAAGGAAATGTAGAGAATTATACGGATCCTAAAATATTAGAGATGGCTAATCCTTCTTGCGGAGTATCAGTTGACATAGAGGACTTAGTGAGAGACGCGGAATTAGCAATGAACGATCCACAAACTAGAAGTGAATTTTTAAATAAAACGCTTAATATCTTCACATCATCAATGAAAGCCTACTTCGATATAAACGAATTTAGATACTCTGACAAGCAATATAACTGGAGTTTAAAAGAGTTGGCTAAGTTACCTATACAATGGTACGGGGGAGCCGACTTATCTAAGCTACACGACTTAACTGCAGCGGCTTTATATGGCACATATAAACACAATGGGAAAGAGATTGACATTGTTATCAGCCATGCTTTCTTCCCGATTGTGACAGCACACTCTAAGGCTGAGGAAGACGGCATACCGTTATTTGGGTGGCAGGACGACGGGGTGCTAACCATGAGTAATACACCAACTGTCCATTATGATGACATCATTAATTGGTTTAAGAAAATGAAAACAATTGGATTCAAAATTAAAAAGGTTGGATTTGATAGAAAGTTCGGTCGTGAATTCTTCTTAGGAATGAAACGTGCTGGATTTAAAATTGTGGATCAACCTCAATACTTCTATAAAAAATCAGAAGGTTTCCGTCGCATTGAAATGAAAGCGAAAAACGGAAGCTTTTATTATGTCCATAATCAAGCCTTTGAGTATTGTGTGCAAAATGTTCGTGCCATCGAAAAAACAGACGATATGATCCAATACGAAAAAGTAGATGGCGATGGAGGCACACAACGAATTGATTTATTTGATGCAGCTGTATTCGGGGCGGTTCAAATGCTTGAAGATATGACAAAAGCAACTGATGCCTCGTCTTGGCTTGGCAGCAAATAAAGAAGGGAGGGTAGAGAATGGCATTCTGGAATAAAAAAAAGAAAACAAGATCAGCGCTTACCACCATACCTATAGCATTAGGTGATGTAGAAACAATCGGATATACGAAGCTATCAGACAATCCCGATGTATTGATTGCGGTTGATAAGATAGCGGACCTTGTATCTAACATGACAATTCATCTTATGGAAAATACAAGCCAGGGAGATAAGCGCGTTAAGAATCAATTGTCCAGAAAGATTGACATTGAGCCTTATCGTAATATGACTCGCAAAAGTTGGGTTTATAAGATTGTCAGAGATTTATTGCTAGAGGGTGACGGCAATTCAATTGTCCACATTGGCATCAATCCACAAACGACATACATTGATGATTTAACACCTTTACCTATGCAAGCTGTAATGTTTGAGGACATTGATGGAGGTTATCTGGTCAATTACAACGGGCTTACTTATACACCGGATGAAGTCATACACTTTGTTCTTAATCCTCATCCTGCCTATCCATATAAAGGAACAGGCTACCGCGTAGCTTTGCGTGATGTGGTAAAGAACCTTAATCAATCAACCATAACAAAGAATAACTTTATGAGTGGCAAATATATGCCATCGTTGGTTATCTCGGTTGATGCCTTGACTGAAGAGTTAGCTAGTCCAGAGGGACGAGATGAAGTAATGAAAAAATACTTTAATGAAACAGAAGGTGGGAAACCTTGGATTATTCCAGCGGATCTTATCAAAGTGGATCAAGTTAAGCCTCTGTCTTTGAAAGACATTGCAATTATTGAAGGTGCTGAATTGGATAAAAAGACAGTGGCTGGACTCTTAGGAGTGCCAGCTTTTTTCTTGGGAGTCGGGAGTTTCAATAAAGAAGAATATAACAACTTTATCAATACCCGTATTTTTGCAATTGGTCAGATTATCTCTCAAACATTAACAAGAGATCTATTGTTTAACCCTAACTGGTTCTTCCGTTTAAATCCGAGAAGTTTATATTCATATGACTTAACCGAAATGGTAACAGCTGGCACTCAATTAGTTGACCGTAATGCAATGCGAAGGAATGAATTACGTGATTGGATTGGGTTGGATCCTGATGAGGAAATGAATGAAATGATTGTCCTAGAAAACTATATCCCGGCAACTATGCTTGGTTCACAAAACAAATTGAAGGGCGGTGAGAATAATGAATAAGGAAAAGCGTTTAATGGTATTTGAATCTGATTTAAAAACGCGAAGCGATGAAGAAAATGGAGAAGCCTTCATCGAGGGATATTTTGCTGTATTCAACCAAGAAACCGAATTATGGCCGGGAGCTTTTGAAGAAATAGCACCTGAAGCGTTTGACCGCAGCCTGCGAGAAAACGACATCATGTGTTTAGATAACCATGATACTCGTATTGTTTTAGGAAGTACAGGCAGTAATACATTGGAACTTAGAAAAGATTCACAAGGATTATGGGGGAAAGTGAAAGTCGATTTAGAAGACCCATTCGCTAAAAGTGCATACCGAAAAGTTCAAACAGGCAAGGTGAGAGGTTGTTCTTTTGGGTTTACTCCTATTCAGGAAGATCATGAAATCCGAGAGGATGGAACGATTAAATGGATTGTAAGAGAAGCAAACACTATGGAAGTATCTATAACTGCTTTCCCTGCATATCCGCAAACTGCTGTAGCAGCAAGACAGAAAGATGTAGAAACAATCAAGAAACAAAAGCTTGAACAAAGAAAATTAAAACTAAAGGAGAGATTGAATAATGCCTAATCCAGTTCTGCTAGGAGCAAAATTAAAATTAAAACGTGATGCAGTATCAGCTATTGAAGGAAAGTTACAAGGGCTATTAACTAAGCGCAGTGAGTTTGAAGCAGCTATTGATGGTGTGGAAAATGATGAGGATCTTACAGCGATTGAGTCTAGCGTAGAAGACAATGAAAAAGAAATTGAAGTAACTGAAAATGAAAAAACGAAATTAGAGGAAGAAATCGAAGAGTTGGAAAAAGAAATCGAATCCTCTAATCGAAAAAAACCAAACATGGGGGGAAAAAGAAACATGCCAGCTAAAGTAGAAACAAGAGAAGCTATTAATGCTTATGT
Organism: Peribacillus sp.; assembly: GCF_059453735.1. Classification (NCBI taxonomy): domain Bacteria; kingdom Bacillati; phylum Bacillota; class Bacilli; order Caryophanales; family Bacillaceae; genus Peribacillus; species Peribacillus sp. Next base: position 3,426 of record NZ_JAZVJO010000300.1, read on the forward strand.
ACGATCTAAAGGACAAACTCGTGATGGTTTCACATCTGTAGAAGGTGGAGCTTTAATTCCAGAAGATTTAATGCCTCCTAAAAAAGAGCTGGTCGATGAACTAGACCTTACTCAGTACGTGAGAACTGTTTCAGTTAATCGTGGTTCCGGTAAATATCCTGTTATTCATAAATCAAATGGAAAAATGACATCTGTTGCTGAGCTTGCTAAAAACCCTGAACTAGCGAAACCGACTTTCACTGAAGTTAATTACGATATTGAAACTTACCGTGGATATATCCCTGTATCTCAAGAAGCGATTGATGATGCGGATTATGATATCGCAGGTCTTATCGCTGATGATATCAAAGACCAAGACTTAAATACAAAGAATGCGCAAATTGCTGACATCTTCAAAAGTGCAAAAACTAAAGCGGTTACTGGTTTAGACGGAGTTGTCACTTTATTGAATACTGGATTTAAACAAGTGTACAACGTTAAATTCTATGTATCTTCTTCTTTGTTTAATGAATTGGATCTATTAAAAGACGGCAATGGTCGTTACTTGCTTCAAGATGATATCACGGTTGCTTCCGGTAAGCGAATCAAAGGGCGCGAAGTTGTAGTCCTTGACGATGATGTAATTGGAAATGCTGAAGGCGATCTTGTTGGATTCGTTGGAGATGCAAAAGAGTTTTGTACTCTATTCAATCGTAAGCAAGCATCTGTAAAATGGACTGACAATGACATTTACGGTCAGTTACTAGCAGGATTCGTCCGTTTTGATGTAAAGAAAGTGGATGATGAAGCAGGATATTACATCACATATACACCTGAGCCAGCTGGAGCCTAATCTAAAAGAAAGGGTGAATGGTAATGAAATATAAAGTAATTAAAGATTTTAAGGATATGCAGGATAAAGGCCATGTTTACAGAACTGGGGATAAGTATCCACGCAAAGGGAAAGCAAAATCTGAAAGGGTTGAAGAGTTATCATCATCAAAGAATAAACAAAAAACCCCTTTAATTGAAGAAGTGAAAGAATAATGGAAAACCTACTACAGTTATTTAAACTTGATTTAGGCATCACTCATAGATTGAGAGATGCCTTTTTCGAGGTTCTTTTAGAAAGTGCGAAAAGTGAAATAGAGGGAAAAGGCATTACTCTTGATTTGGACAAGTCAGAAGATATTATGCTGATTATTGATTACGCGGCTTGGCTGTATCGTAAGAGGCAAGAAAATATTCCTTTGTCCCGTAGTCTTCAATTCCGATTGCACAACAGGGTCATAAAGGAGGCGGGTCGTCCAAATGCCGTCATTAAAATCGTCAATAAATAAGACTGTTTCTCTGGATGATATTTGTTACCTTCTTACTGTTGAATCTGCTGAGGATGATTTAGGCCAAGAAATCGAAGGTGAAGTAACAGAAAGGCTGATTTTTTGCACTGAGAAGAGTATAAGCCGATCTGAATTTAGCGCAGCTGGACAACAAGGAACAAAGCCTGCATTAGAATTGATTGTGGACTCAGATGAATACGACAGGGAAAGCAAAGTTAAATTCGAAGATACTGTTTATACGGTTTATCGTTCGTTCAGGCGTGATGATGGTAACACTGAACTTTATTGCGAGGTGAAGTCCAGTGACTAACGTTAATGATATGACAAACGAAATACTCCGAGCTTTGCGACTTTATAGCAATGAGGTAACTGAAAAAGTAGAAGATATAAAAAAAGAAGTGGCTGAGGATACAGTTAATCAACTTAAACAAACAAGTCCCAAA
>NZ_JAZVJO010000301.1:0-16652 GCF_059453735.1 Peribacillus sp.
TAACTTTTTCACCTGCTTGATAAATGGTACGTGCATCTACACGAGCAACAAAGTCCTGCCCAGCGATGGTTGAGTAAAGCATAAATTCAGCACCCATTAGTTCGGCTACATCACTATGAGCAGTTACTGTCGTTTCTGGAGATGATTCAATAAATAATGGCTCGTCATGGAAGTCTTCTGGACGGATACCTAGAATAATTTCTTTACCGATATAACCTTGCTCACGAAGCATCTTCATTTTACCTTCTGGGACAGCAATGGCTTGTTCACCTGTTTTAATAATGCCATCAGAAAGAGTTCCATGCAGGAAGTTCATTGCTGGTGAACCGATAAATCCACCTACAAATACATTATCAGGTTTTTCATAGACGTCTTTAGGTGCCCCGACCTGTTGAACAATTCCGTCTTTCATAACGACAAGACGAGTCGCCATTGTCATGGCCTCTGTCTGATCTTGTGTTACATAGATTGTTGTTGTATTTAAACGTTTGTGCAATTTTGCAATTTCGGCACGCATTTGAACCCGGAGTTTTGCATCCAAATTGGAAAGTGGTTCATCCATCAAGAATACTTTTGCATCACGAACGATTGCACGACCAAGTGCAACACGTTGACGCTGTCCGCCTGATAAAGCTTTTGGCTTCCGATCTAAGTAAGCTTCAAGACCAAGAATTTTAGCAGCATCGTTAACACGGACTTCAATCTCTTTTTTTGGCATTTTTCTTAATTTTAAACCGAACGCCATATTATCATAGACTGACATATGCGGATATAGTGCATAGTTTTGGAATACCATGGCGATATCACGATCTTTAGGAGGAACATCATTAACGCGTTTTCCATCGATAAAGAAATCACCTTGTGAAATTTCCTCAAGACCCGCTATCATACGTAAAGTAGTTGATTTACCGCAGCCGGATGGACCAACAAATACGACAAATTCCTTATCTTCAATTTTTAGATTAAAATCATCAACAGCGGTTACTTTATTATCGTAAACTTTAAAAATATGATCCAATAGTAATTCAGCCATTAGTGAGTCCTCCTTTAATATGTATCTTACTGTTAGTGTAATGGAAGCGCGTTCAAAACGATATGTACAATCTGCACAAAATTCAGACAGCTCTTTTCAGGCAAATCTTCTAAACTCCTATTTCCCCAGTTTCATTAGAAGCAGATAAGCAGGCAGGGCATGATGAAAAGTTCGAATATCCAATCCGGTTTTTTCAATAAATCGATCAATCCGATATTGGAGACTATTGCGGTGGATATATAGTTTTTTTGCAGTCAGACTCGCGTTTGAACTTGTTTCAATATAAGTCTTTACCGTATGTATTACTTCGTCGTTATCTTTCATTTCTCCCAGCAGTTCATCTGTATACCAATCAATCTTATCGGCTAATCGTCCATCCAGAAAAATATAAGGAATGACCATTGGCAAGTCGCTGACCGCAGTATCAGGAAAATGGGTGACAGCAGCAGTAAAACATGTTTTCTCCATTTGATAGTGATGACGTAATTCGTTATTAACTTCGTGAAAGTAACCAAGATAAAAATGTATGTGGACATATAAGTCACTCTCCAGTGTCCGCACTATTGGAGTTAACTCAGCTTTATCGGCATTTTCATTATTTAGACCTTCGATCAATACACCAGTCTCAGAATTTTCCCAAATAATGATTGCCTCTAGAGGAGAAACCGCAAGGAAGGCTTCTTCAAAATCTGATCGTGAAAAAGCAGCTTGAGTAATTCGAAAGTGAATAAATCGAACATGTTTCCAGCTTGTCAGGGGCAGACTCGCGTTGTTTCTAAGTAAAAAATTCCCCCATTCACTTTTGTTATCCAGCGTCTCATCTGAAAAAAGAGCCTCAATCAGGCTGATTTCTTGTGCCGATAGATCCTGACGAAGAATGCCGAGATACTCACCGCTGTACTCTATCCAGAGATACTTTTCAGGCAGCTGGGTTTGAGTTCTTGATTCAAGACAATCCGGATATTTTTGTTTTAATTTTTCAAGCAGCATAGACAACCCTTCTTCTTTTTATGGTTCCTTTAATTATAGCTCATGTCATTTCCCTAGAGAAATATAAGGCTGTTTATATAAGGATACTTTATAATAAAATAATGAAAAGTAAACCGATAACGGAATGTTGGGAGTATGAGTGATTTGATATCAAGAAAAGAAAACATTCTACAACTTAGCGAAAAATACATCCCTGAAATGCTTGCTCTAAGGAGACACTTACATATGTATCCTGAATTAAGCAAGCAGGAATATGAGACTACAAAGAGTATAAATCAAGTGTTAGATCATTATGGTATCAGCAGGATTCCAGTTTCGTCACAAACTGGTTCAGCCGCTGAAGTTAAGGGGAAATCCAATCGAACAATAGCTATTAGAGCAGATATTGATGCCTTGCCGATAGAAGAAGAATCAAAGTTGGAATTTCGTTCAAAGATACCAGGCATCAGTCATATGTGCGGCCATGATGTTCATACAGTGATTTCCCTTGGAGCAGCACTCATCCTCCAAGAATTACAGGAGGATCTTCCAGGAAACGTTCGCATTCTCTTCCAGCCTGCTGAAGAATTCGAGGGCGGTGCAGAATCAATGATTGATGACGGGCTTCTAAACGGCGTGTCTGCTATCATCGGTTTACACAATACACCAGATCAGGAAGTAGGCACAATTGGAATAAAAGAAGGATTCTTAATGGCTGGAATCGATGATTTTATCATTACGATTCAGGGTAAGGGAGGGCATGCGGGCATACCTGAACGTACAATTGATCCCATCATCATCGGCAGTGCGGTCGTTACTCAACTACAAACACTTGTCAGCAGAACCATATCACCAAAAGAATCAGCAGTTGTGACGATCGGTACCTTTCAAGCGGGAAGGACGAACAATGTTATTCCTGATAAGGCTATACTGACGGGAACAGTTAGAACATCTAGTGACGCTGTCCGTTATAAAATCCGCGACGAATTTATAAGACTTGTTACTAACCAGGTTCACGCTCTCGGCGGCGAAGTGGAGATTGACTACCAACTGCTTATCCCGCCCGTAGTGAACGACCCTGCGATAGCCGCAATTTCGCGGATAGCTGCTGTAGACATTGTTGGTATAGAGAATGTACTAGCTGCAGAACCGACAATGGGCGGAGATGATTTTGCTCTCTATCAAAAAGTTGTTCCTGGCTGTTATGCTTGGCTTGGTTCTGGAAACAAAGAAAAGGGCATAGAGCATGGTTGGCATCATCCTAAATTCATGGTAGATGAAGACGCCATTAAGATCGGAATTCAATGGATGGTCCATACGGTCATGCGTTTGTTAGAAGACAAATCACTTACTTAAGTTGATTCAAGGTATCCGTATAAGGTCTGCTGGAATGTGGAGATTCCATAAAAAGCGCTAAGACGATTTATTTCGTCTTAGCGCTTTTTCTAATGGTTATCATTCGGCGGCGTTTCGTCATGCAAATCACGGGCTTCCTCTATGTTCTGAGTATCTCCGGCAGTAAAGACAGTTCCACCAGCCATTCCCTCATTAATAATGCGGTCGATGTCTAGGTAGGCCATATTTTTTCCGTCGTGTTCAGTGTCTTTGAGAAAGGTATACTTTTGTTTCATGAAATCCCTCCTTTTGTATAACTTTGGTAAGAAGGGAGGGATTCATACATCATTTACTTATTTATCATAAACATGATAAATCATTAGTTCATGAATCATTGCAGAAAGATTTTTTTTATCTTCTTCAGCAGGCTGGGTACCATTAAATTCAATGCTGCCGTTGCTATTGTAAATTGCTTGATATAGGTGCTTTTTAAAGTAAAAGGATATACTCCAACCAGGTAATGAATCATCACTATAAAGCGGTTTCCATTGAAAGTGGGTAAGCAAAGCAGATAACCTCCATTATTTTGGTATACCTTCAGTATAATGGAAAGTTATTGAGTTCTGTTGTTATTTTTCTCCAAAACAATCGTGATAAATAAATTTTTGAGCATTTTAAGCCGCGTCCGTTCAATCTCTTCTTCGTCAAACTGCATCGGTTTTGCATTAATTTCATATATAAAGAGCTGGCCTGATTCATCTTGACCTAAGTCAATAGAGAATTCTCCGTAAAATCCATATTCTTTTGATAAGGCTACCCCGCATTGCTGGGTAATTTGGTTGAGAAGCAGATCGAGTTCTTGTGATTGCAGGTTTTTATAAGGATAAAGGATCCCTCCCTTTGGAATATGGGTAGTTACTTCTTGGGTCTGTGACATACGAACGGCTTTTCCACTAACATGATAATTCCCTTTCCAGTAATGGGCTAGAATGCGAAAGTCATAGCGGTGACCATTTATTTTCTTTGGCGTAATGGCACGCTGGGCAATGTAATTTTTCTTTAATAAACGCTTGCCTTCAACGTGCCAAAACTCAGTCAGAGTGGGGAATTTCTTTGTTCCACTTGTCTTCTTCACTGAAAGGCTCTGGTTTTTATTCCATGTAACAAGCGAAATTCCTTTGCCACGATTCCCTTTGCCAGGTTTAAGGTATAAAGAATCGTATTTTTGTAAAAGAATCAACAACTGTGCTTCGCTAGTCAGTCTGAATGTCTCAGGAAGGAAGTTTAATAAGAATCGATCCTTCTTCAAGCAATGATAGAGTGCGTACTTATCAATAAATCCAGGATTAAACATGGGAATATCAAGTTCTGCAAACAGCTGTTTTAGTTGTTGATAGGAATCCGATTCCTCGAATTTGCGAAAAGGGATTCGATTATAAACGAGAGAAGGAAGGGGTACAGCCATACGAAGCCATTTTTGCTCACTCTCGGAATACACCAGCCCACTCCAATTTCCTTCTAGTACATCTTCTGCTGTAAAAATAAAAGAAAAAATGTTATGCCGTGTTAAATAACGATGAAGACTTTGAAATAATGTTGCATTACCGCTTATGACCTCTTTGTTTTTAGGGCTGCGACAGGACATGATCCCTATAGCAGGAATGAACGAATGAAAAACATCTGCAGTAAAAAAGGGTTCATCAGCTGCTGTAAACTTGACGGGGATACTTTTGCTGTTTTTTCCAAAAGAAATGTCCATGCCATCTGTATGGTACCATTCCTTTTCAAGTGAATCATAAAAAAGTTTCATCCGTTGCTGCTGCCGGAACTTGTAATGGATTTCTCAGCAAGATAGACGGCATAATCGAGTGAGAGTTTTCGTGTTAATAATTCAAATTCACGTAATTTAGGATGAGAAAAAATCGATCGGCCCGGCTTTGAATTGGCTTCAAACATCCAGACCTTTCCTTTTTTATCAATCCCTAAATCAAAGCCTATTTCGGCTATAATTCCATCAAGATGCTCTTCCATGCATTCACTTAAGATGAGGGCAGCATTTGTGAGTTTTTCTCTCACTTCTTTGACGGTTTCTGGATCGACAAATAATTCTTCAATTGTTTTAATGGTTCCGCCGCTTTTGATATGTGTGGTTACACTTCCAGCACCTGCAATTTTAGCGGCCATTGCCGTAACTTGCCAGATTCCATCTTGGTCTTTATTCGTATGAACCCGAAAGTCAATTGGTCTTTTTTCGCTGCGTATTAAAGGAATGCCTTGTTGAACAATCATATTATGGAGACGTTTTTCTTTAAACACATGACTAAAAATCGCTTCAAGTGACTGGAATTTTTTTAATTTATTTTCTTTTTGTTCATTTTTATAACGACAATAATAGACTTGATCATGTTTGTCATATAATACCTGGTGGATACCGAGGCCAAGGGAACCATGTATCGGTTTAATATAGACTTGGCGATACCTTGATAACATGTTTTCTATCACGGACAAGGATTGAAATGGATATGTCTCAGGCAAAAATTTGATGGCCCTTGGGTCATCCGAAAGCCTCTCATACACATCCCATTTATTAAAAAAACCAGGATTATACCACGGAATCGCGTATTTCTCTTGAAATGACTGCTTTACCTCACGCGGTCCACTGCGTCCTTCTGTTTTACGATTAGGGAGACGGTCATAAACGACATTCGGAAAGGGGAGCACGTAGGTTTCCCATGTATGCTGATGATACATATATCCGGTAATGGTCTCATTCTCCCAATCAATATGATTTTCTCCGAACATAAATGGAATGCATCCAGTTGCTTTGTTTAAGGAGAGCAGCTTAGAGAAGAACGATGTACGTTCTCCGAGCGGTTTGTTTTGAATGGTTGAAAAGCCGGAAGAAAAAACACCTACAAGGGGACCAATGTGAATGTCGTTTCCATAAATGAATAAATGGATGGGTGTCTCTGTATCCGGGAAGTTCAGGCGTTCAGCCAGGCTTTTAGAAATGACAATGGATTGTGTAATGGATGGATTTCGCTCGATTAAGGCTGGTGCAGAAGAATGACCAAAACAGACAGTGTTTAATTCCTGCATATCCATTAATTCAGAAGGATAATAAAAGATATCATCTGAAATATCAGAGATTTCAACTGGATAAATCCTCTTCATGATGATTGACCTGCTTTCGAAAGTTCAGATGCTAGATATTTACAAAAAAGACCAGGTGCAGAAAAGATGTTAGTCAGTTGTTCTGGGTGAAGCTTTTCGATGATTTTACGGCCTGGTTTAGAATTAATATCAAGTATCCAAACCTTTCCTTCCTGGTCAAGTCCAAGATCAACTCCTAATTCAAATAAACGATTAAATTTTGTTTCTAATACAACAGGCAATGTTTGATAAATACGCTCAATCATCGGCTCTAGCTGTCTTGCAGCAGTAATGGAAAGGGTATCTAAATAGGAATCATAAGAATAGGCCCGTCCGCCGGTGGCAAGATTTGAGGTAATGCCATCCTTTTTTCCTTTACGTATCCCTCTTCCACGTTCAGTCCAATTGTTTTCTCCATTCTTTTGCAGCAGAGATCGGATATCAAAAGGCTCCTGTTCTTGTGTGAAGAGAGTAAGAAAAGGCTGACCTAAATAGTGGTATTTCGTTAGTAATCGTTCCAGCCATTTGTTCAACTCTTCTTCAGTTGTAAAAGCCCTTTTATAACGTCCCGCCTGTTTCTGCATGGATACCTCAGTGCCTTTCTCCTTTTTGGATAAGACAAAAATACCGGATCCTCGTGAACCATATTCTGGCTTTAGAATGATAGAGGAAAATTGCATTAGCATGGCGGCGGCATCAGCAGGACTTTGTAGTTTTTCAGTAGGTGGAAGAAAGGCCTGTAAGAACGCATCTTCCTTGAGGGTTTGATAAACCTCCCATTTCCCAGGAAGACCGTATCCAATAAAGTTGGTATCCTGTTTAAGCCAGTTTATATTTTTCCTAGTTTCATTGGATTGGCGAGTTAAGCCGTGAAAGGTTCGATCATAGATAAATTCAGGTACTGGGAAGAGTTTTTTTGTCCAATAGTGATCCTTACGATGAAAACATTCACCTTGAATCATTTTTTTTGTACTATCAATCGCTTGCGGTGTAAAGCGGTAAACATTGAGATTCAGTTTGATGGCTTCCTTTGCGATCGCTGTAAAATAGAGATGTTCCTTTGATAAGTCATTCGTCATAATTCCGAGGGATTGCATAATACAGCTCCTTTCTTAATCAGGGTTTACATAGAGTGCATGCATATAGTCGATAATCTTTCTTACTGATGGTCGAAATCGTACATAGTTACCTATGAACTTTTTGGAGGGCTTTGAGTTTACCTCAATGATCCATGGGAAATAATCTGTATCGAGTGCCAAATCAATCCCAAGCTCTCCGAATAAATCACTCCTGCCATTTGATAGAACTTCTGCCGTTTTCAATGCAAGCTGGGAGAGAGTTTGATAAATTTCATACGCTTTTGCTGGTTCGAATACAGTTAGCAGGAATTCAAGACCGTTTTCCATTTCGCCCCCTCGTGCAAGATTTGAGACAATATGACCGGCGTGACCGGTTCGCGCAATAATGGAGGTGATTTTCCAGTTATGCTGTTTATTTTTAATTAAGAGCACCCTGAAATCCGTTTTTTTGTCATCCATCTCGAATAAAGAAATCCCTTTTTGAATGATATAAGAACGTTTTCGGCTTTGTTTTTTTAAAATCCGAAATACTTCTGCTTCGGATTGAACAAGAAAAGATGTAAGGTTATTAGAGTGTTCGATAACCCACCCTTCCGAGGTTTGAGTCAGTTTGCAAATATTTTTCCCTTGGCTTCCAAAAGATGGTTTTACGTAGACGGCAGGATGTTTAAGTAAGAACGTTATAAAATCCGATTCTATTTTAAGCGGGACGGTCTCAGGTAAGAATGGCAGCAGAGAATTCTCTATGCTTAGAAGTTCATGAACTTCCCACTTAGAGAGAAAGCCCCCATTAAAAAGCGGGATAGCTAGTTCGTGTAACCTTGAGACGAATTGGTGGAAGTCCACGGATTGTTCTAACTTTCTTGAATGCAGCCGATTATAAATGACATTTGGCATAGGAAGTACGGTTCTCTCCCATTGGCTTTCTGTGGGATAATAACCAAGTACTTGCCTATCTTCAAGGCTTTGCAGCTCTAGCAAATAAAAAATAAAGCCTTGTTCACTACAATAGGAAAATAGCTCGCGGTAAAATATATCGTTATCAAATGTTCCATTTAGAGAGTTTGGTGTATGATTGGTAAGGAGCGCCAAAATAGGACCTATGGTTAATCTATTTTCGTTAGGACAATATTGAACGCAGACAGGGAAAGTAAGTAAAGGAATCAACAGATCTTGCATACTTTCTTCCGCCAGCTTAACTAAACTGTCGCGGCCTGGAAGTTGACGGATCTGTAATGAAAGTTGGTTGATTCCTGCTCTCACGAAGATGCTTTCACCATGTTTGAGTTCCCATTTTTTGAGAAGACTTTTAGAAATGTAAATGGATTCTTTATTCTCGGGAACATTTCCTGCCGTTAGTATAAATGCACGATTTTCTAACACCTTCATTCTCATCCCTCATTTGCACTGAGATTAGTATCCTTTTATAATGAAGAGATGGGCTAATGCGGATATCATATCTTATGTTTTGGATGATTTGAACGTACCTTTATGATGAATATTTTTAGCAGAAGAAGGAGATAAAGCATGAACTGGATGATTACACTTGCATTTATGATTGTTATTGGAGCAATAATAGGAGGGTTTACCAACTTTATTGCGATAAAAATGTTGTTCCACCCTTATAAACCAATCTATCTATTTGGTAAACAGCTGCCTTTCACACCGGGGTTGATTCCAAAACGACGCGAGGAGCTAGCCTCTCAACTTGGGAAAATAGTAGTTGAACATTTACTTACCCCTGAAAGCCTTCAGCAAAAGGTGCTGAATTCTACTCTTAAACAGGATATGAATACATGGGTACAGGGAGAAGTAAAAAAGTGGCTGTCATCAGAAAAAAATGCAGCAGAATTATTGGCTGAATACGGGATTAACAATGCTTCTATTGTAACGGAAGATTTTTTAAAGAAATTCCTTGTGAGTAAATATGACAGCTGGATGGCTGAGAACCGCAGTAAACAGACTAGTGATTTATTTTCACCGGCCATTCTTGAGAAGGCTGTTGCAAAGATCCCTGACATCTCTGAATATATTCTGTCCAAGGGAAAAGATTACTTTACGAGCCCAGAAGGCAAGCGTCGTCTTGAACAAATGATGGAAGAATTTTTTAGTCAGCGCGGAAAAATTGGGAATATGATTCAAATGTTCATGGGGAATGCGAAACTGGTCGATATCGTGCAACCTGAATTGCTTAAATTTCTTAATCAGCCTAAAACATCCGATTTAATTACTGTGTTACTTACCCGAGAATGGCATAAAGTAGAAGAATGGGAACTGGAAAGAGTGGAAGGCATCTTTGGTGCAGATGCTATTAAAGATATGCTTGCTAAGAAAGTAACTCAATTAGCAGATATTCCTGAATGGTTTGAAAAGCCGCTTCATGAGCTGGCTGCTCCAATGGAATCTGTCATCCTTGATAAGGTAATTCCCACCCTGCTGGATCAAGCCTTACTGCTGGTCAGTGCACAACTTATTCCAATGGTAAAAAAACTTCATATTGAGGAAATTGTGGAAGAGCAAGTTAAGGCATTCTCACTCGAAAGACTTGAGGAAATTGTTTTGCTGATTGCAAAGAGAGAATTGAGTATGATCACGTACTTAGGATTCCTGCTTGGTGGATTGATTGGAATGTTACAAGGATTTTTCTCCATATTTTTTGGCTAATGAAGATTGTTTTGGTATAGTAGGGAAATAGATTATTAGGAGGTTACACAATTATGTCAAATGTATATGATGCAGCGTATGATATGGAAAAAGCAATTAGAAACAGCAGTGAATTTACTGAATTAAAGAATCTTTATGATCAGGTTAATGCCGATCCGGGAGCTAAAGGAATGTTTGATAATTTCCGTCAGCTTCAGATGAGTCTTCAGCAAAAACAAATGACAGGACAAGAAATTGCGCCTGATGAAATGGAACAAGCACAAAAAACAGTTGCTCTTGTACAGCAGCATGAGACCATTGCTAAATTGATGGAAGCAGAGCAAAGATTAAGCATGGTTATTGCCGATTTAAACCGTATAATTATGAAGCCTTTAGAAGACTTATATGGTGCACCTGAACAATAAGTCATTGAAATGCCTCTCAAGCACATTGTGCTCGGGAGGCATTTGTTTTTTACAAAATCTCTGTGAATGTTCTAGCCCTCATTTTTGATTCATAAATTGTAGTAGAACACTACAGAATGGGGAGATTGGCATGGTATATCGGTTACTGGCGGTCAATATTGATGGAACCCTGCTTCAATCGAATGGCCGCTTAAATAAAATAACTAAGGAAGCCATAGAATATGTTCATCAAAAAGGTGTACATGTAGCTTTAGTTACATCTAGAAGTTACCATTCAGCCAGAAAAGTGGCTAAGGCCCTTAAAATAAATCCAATGATTGTGGCTCATCAAGGAGCATTTGTAGGAGAAGCGCTTGATAAACCAATCCATGTCCAACGAATGTCAGAAAGTCTAGTCTTGGAAATCGTGAAACTACTGGAGAAGACAGTTTGTCAGATTCAGCTGGTCCATGAAAAGCAGCTATTAGCTAATCGATTAGAAATACCAGAAAATCTAATAGGGAAAGCTGTTCTGCAAATGAATGAACAAAATTTCTATTCACAGCACTTTGTCGATACACTTAGTGAAGAATTGGAAGTGCAGCCCTTTAAAGCAACCAAAATCGATGTCTATTTTCCAGAAGAAGAAGAAAAGATAAGCCTATTTAATCTAATCAATGACATGTTTAAAGAAGTGACTGTTATTGAAAAACCAGGGCAAATACTCACCATTGTTCCAGCTGGGGTATCCAAGTGGAATGGTGTTCTCTATCTTGCTGATTTTCTAGGAGTTAAAGCAAATGAGATTGTAGCGATCGGCGATGGTCTTGATGATTTAGAGATGATTGCATACTCTGGATTAGGGGTAGCAATGGGAAATGCACCAAATGAAGTGAAGTTGGCAGCGAAATGGGTAACACGGACTAATGATGAACAAGGTGTTGCCTATATGCTTAAGGAATTTTTTCGTAAGCAGCATCACATAGGATTTATTGAAAAACTGAATCATCTTCGATAAATCGTTGATTTGATAAATATTTTTATGTTTCCTTTCACACACTATAACTATCCTCAAATAGAAAGGAACATAATAATGGGAACAATTGATCCAAAAGATGTAAATGTAGGCGACGAGGTCTATGTCATTTACAATAACCCTCATACACCAAGTGTATCGAATGTAAGAGCAGCTGAAATTGTCCAGCATCCAAAAGATCCTCAAGCCATAGCTTTGTTTTTAAATGATACCTTTCACGTTGTAGAGGATGACGATGCTCTCTATTCTTCCGAAGCGGAAGCAGAGACAGCCTTTAACGAATTATACGATGAAGATGTCCTATTCTAAAGAACAGACCCCGTCTTGAACGGGGCCTGTTCAGTTTGTACGAAAGAGGTTCGGAATGTTTTCATTCCGAACCTCTTATCGTTTTGAACACAGGTCGTGGAAGCATTGCTGCTTAACCGATACCGCATCTGACTTTCCGACTCGCTCCACTTGTTCCGCCCAAGGTTCCAGATTTTGCGAAGCGCATTTCTAGGGGTGGCGAGCGTACCGAGAACAAATCGATTTTCTTTTCGAACTTATCAGGCGGTAGGATTTTTTATGATTTGTCCCGATCTTGATTGATTTCCTTCTGAAGTTATTCTTGATTACTAGATATCACTTGCAGATTAAATGTAGAATGTCAGTTGAGTGGAAGGCGTGAAGACTCCTGCGGGAACACCGGCCCGCCCGTGGAAAGCGAAGAGTTTGGAACGGAAATCAACAGCCCAACAGTCTTAACAGACCCCGTCTAAACAACGGGGTCTGTTTTATTATTGTGAACCTTCAGTTCGTAGGATGGGAAGCGTACAGCAGCGGAAAGATCCGCCTGATTTGATGATTTCTGAGATATCACATTCAATCACTTCATATCCACGCTTACGTAATTCCTCATTCACTTGTTTATTCATAGGCAGGCTGATTATTTTTTTGTGCCCGATAGATAAAACATTTGTACCGAGTGTGAACTGTTCTTCAGGAGTAACGGTAATCAAATCATAACGTTCACTAAGTTGTTTCCTGTCTTCTTCACCAATCGCATCTGGAAAAATTAATGCCTCTGTAGGTGAAATAATATTGAAGACACAATCTAAATGCAGGTATTTTTCTTCAAAACGGATCGGTTGAATTTTATAGTCGGTAAGCAGTTTTTGTAAATGGAGGGCTGATTGTTCATGTGTTCTACTGCTCATCCCTACATAGATTGACTCTCGATCAATAATTACATCTCCGCCTTCGATTCGTTCATGATTCAGATTATAGTTGGAGAGTTGATGGTCATCTATCCATGACTTTAGAACGGTCTCTTCACCTTGTCTAATGGAACTGGCCATTTCAGCTATAAAAATGGTATTTCCTAGTGTAAATCCAATATCACGTGTGAAAACCTGTTCATTATATGTAGGTTTAGCAGGCAGTTTGATAACGTCAATATCATGATTTTTAAGCAGGTGGATAAACGCTTCGTGCTGTTGCAGGGCAAGAGGGATATTGATGTTATCTTCTTTATAATGCTTTTGTGTTTCATTAATTACATCACGAATCTTCATAAAGCGTGGTTCACATACAATTACTTTATTTAAACGATCATATTCATTTGTACAATTCACAGTGTTTTTTACTATTTGTGTCATACAGTTCCTCCTGAATAAATACTTTCTTCTTATATTTCCTCAAATGTAGGGATAGAAACCTACAAAGTTAAAAATTCCGGGTAAGGTAAAGGATAATTCCATTTTTTACCGAATAAATAAATTGAAAACGTTTACTATTAAGGGGGAGAATTCTATGATGAACACGCCGTTATTATTGTCCCAAATGATTGAACGAGCAGAACGGTATTTTCCAAAAAAGGAAGTCGTTTCAAGGACAGAATCCGGTATACATCGAATGACATACGCCCAAACAGCTGAACGGACGAGAAGGCTTGTTAGTGTGTTGCGAAAGCTTGGTGTCAATAAAGGGGACAGAGTTGGAACCCTTGCTTGGAATCATCATCGTCATTTAGAGACCTATTTTGCTGTTCCCTGCTCTGGCGCTGTTTTGCATACAATTAATTTCCGGCTATCACCTCAACACGTTTCTTATATCATCAATCATGCTGAAGACAAGCTACTATTTGTCGATGCAGATATCTTACCGCTATTAGAAGGTATGAAAGACCAATTGAAAAATGTAAAAGGGTTTATCATTATGACTGATCAAGAAGAGTTACCTGAAACGACATTATCACCTGTATACCATTATGAAAAACTATTGTCTGAAGGAAGTCCTAAAGAAGCATTTATTCAAGATTTAGATGAAAACAGCCCTGCAGGCATGTGCTATACCTCAGCTACGACGGGGAATCCTAAGGGTGTTATCTACTCTCACCGAGGAATCCTTTTGCATACAATGGCTTTGGGATTAGTGGATAATACAGGAATAAGTGAACGAGATACAGCTCTACCGGTTGTACCGATGTTTCATGCTAATGCATGGGGCATGCCCTTTGCATGTGTTTGGTTTGGCGCAAAATTAGTGCTCCCAGGTCCGGCTTTTACTCCGAAAATAATTGCCGAATTATTTGAAGCTGAAAAGGTTACGATTTCTGCAGGTGTGCCGACAGTCTGGATGGGTCTTCTAAAAGAACTCGAAGAACATAGCTATGATACTAGCAGCTTGCGTATGATTCTTTGCGGCGGATCAGCTGCACCGAAAAGCATGATCAAGGAATTTGAAACCAAATATCATATTCCTTTTCTTCATGCTTATGGGATGACTGAAACGAGTCCATTGGTGTTTTCTGGACGATTAAAAAGCTATCAAGAAGATCTTCCGGAAGAAGACCGTTATGAAATTAAAGCGAAACAGGGCTTGGTCGTTCCGTGTATTGAAATTAAAGTTGTCGGACCGGATGGTGAAATTCAGCGTGACGGGAAAGAAATGGGCGAGCTTTTAATCAGGGGGCCATGGATTGCAAATGAATATTATCTTGATGAGCGGACGGAAACCACTTTTATAGATGGCTGGCTGCACACAGGAGATGTCGTAACCATTGATGAAGAAGGATATGTGAAAATAATTGACCGCACCAAGGATTTAATTAAAAGCGGTGGTGAGTGGATTTCTTCGGTTGATCTCGAAAATACCCTGATGGCTCATGTTGGCGTTTTTGAAGCTGCAGTTGTTGCTGTTCCACATGAAAAGTGGCAAGAGCGCCCCGTCGCTTGCGTAGTTTTAAAGGACGCATATAAAGATAAAGTTACAAAGGAAGAACTACTTGAATTCTTAGCACCGCAATTCGCAAAATGGTGGTTGCCTGATGATATTTTGTTCCTAAGTGACATTCCGAAAACAGGGGTAGGGAAATTTTTGAAATTAGCACTCCGTGAACAAGTAAAAGATCTATACGCAAACAGTAAATGACAAATATGAACATTTTTATAATAATTCGACATAATTATTTTTAATGAATTCGCTTTCATGTATACTGTTAGTATATAACAGTAATTAGAAGGAGCTGGGGAGCTTTGAGTATCGAATCAACTTCGACAAAACAAACCGTCATTGTCACGTATTTGGAAAGGACAGCAGTCGTAGAATTGAACCGTCCTGAAGCCATGAATGCCATGAATGAAGCGATGCTTCACGAGTTGGCAAAAGTTTTAAAGGAAATAACGTATAAAGACGAGATTGACGTCGTCATATTAAAAGGCAAGGGAAAAGCGTTCTCAGCAGGCGGGGATATTAAGATGATGTTGTCATCAGATGTGACAACAGGATTCGATAACATCATGGACTGTATAAGTGATATTGTGACATCACTTTATTTAATGCCGAAGTTGACGATTTGTGCTGTGCACGGTGCAGCAGCGGGTCTTGGTTTATCTGTTGCCTTAGCAACCGATTATATTATTGCTGAGCCGGAAAGCAAATTGGCCATGAACTTTATAGGAATTGGGTTAATTCCGGATGGAGGCGGCCACTTCTTCCTAGAGCGAAGGCTTGGAGAAGTGAAAGCAAAAGAATTAATCTGGGAAGGAAGAGTACTGAGTGCCCAGCAAGCATTTGAAAAGGACCTGATTCATGAAATAGCATCGATTCCCCTAGAGCAGGCGGTAGAGAAAAAACGTCAAATCTGGCTGAACAGCCCGACAAAAGCCATGATCAAAACGAAAAAAATCCTCAGTGAACAAAACCGGCCGACTCTATTGAAGATCCTTGAAATTGAAAAAAATGCCCAAATGAAAATGCGCGAAACAAAGGACCATAAAGAAGGCGTGCAAGCCTTTCTTGAAAAAAGAAAGCCGAAATTTATTGGTCAATAAAAATGAAAATACCCCGTTCAGAATTGAACGGGGTATTTATTTGCAGCGCTTTCATTACGAATGAAATAAAACGAGACTGCCTTGTGGTGATGTACAGCGGTGTGTTTTTTCAAGGAAGTTCTTGTCTGCCAACATCTTTAGGCCGATTTCCTTTGCCAGCTTGTTGTTCTCAGCAGTAAATGATTCATCAAGCAGCTTTTCACCAGTTGGTTCAAAAACGGTCAACTTATAAACGTTACTCATAAAAATTCCTCCATCTTTATTAAAAGGGTTAATACTATTATTTTTGCATAATATTCCATCTTTTGTAAAGGGTTATGTACTTTCGTAGACTTATATAATACGATTAGATAAACGGTTTTTATTGAGAGGGAGGAAAAGGTTTGTCATTACATATAAATCACGTAACCAAAAAATTCGGCGATTTTACTGCAGTGAATGAACTAAATATTAACATTCCAGAGAAGCAAATGTTTGGTTTGTTGGGAGCTAATGGTGCAGGGAAGACGACAACGTTTCGAATGATTCTAGGATTATTAACTCCAACTGAGGGGGAGATTACTTGGAATGGAAAAGGAATTGACTATTCAACCAGCTCAATTATTGGCTATCTTCCTGAAGAAAGAGGATTGTATCCTAAATTGAAAGTTCGTGAACAGTTACTCTATTTAGCGAGACTCCGAG